>NZ_JBJHZX010000074.1:0-10137 GCF_045310515.1 Candidatus Clostridium eludens
AAGTCATAGTATTCATTGGGCCATAGAAACCATGAATTTTGCTGACAAATATTTATATGGCAGTGGGTAAAAATCTTAGCTAAATATTATTGCAATAAGAAGTAGGAGAAATATTTAATGTTACAGGGGTTAAGGCAAGGCAAATGGAGTATAGGGCTATGGAGAAAACAAGGCAGAGGAATTATATATTGAGAAGGTTAAAGGTGGAAAGTATACTATAGATAAAGCCCTTGATACAATTAATTTTGGATATAAGTATTTAGTTTAAGTAATTTAAATATAAAGAATCCCATCAAATTATTTTATTGTAATAAGTAAACAAAACAATTTTGAGGGATTCTTTATACTATAAAACTATTATGGTAATTTATTATAATATAACCGGTAATTGTGTATGTGATGTTAAATAATGATGTGAATTTTGTGTTATTTAGAAAAAAATTTTATAGACATCTGTTAGTGAAATTCATGTAAAAAAGTGCTAATCTTGCAAAGATAGCAGCACTTTTTTACTAAACATATTTTTAGTTGTTTTATTTTATTTTCTTATCTATAATCTTATCTACCAATTCTAAATAATCACCGTCATATTCAATTACCTTGTTAACAATCAAAAGGGCTATGCCATGCACTAAACTCCACATATATAGAGAATCTAAGTAATAGGATTCTTTATTATCAGAAATGGATTCAAGGTAATACTCACAGCTTTTTTTAAAAATATCAAAGGGGGTGCCTTCGGGATGTAGCAATTTATTATTTTTCACAAAAATAGGATATTTATGTTCAGTGAGAAATAAAAATTTTAAATACTCAGGATTTTCGATCATAAATTTTACGTAGGATCTTCCCATTTCAACAATTTGCAGCCTAGGATTATCCGGATATTTTTGTGTTGATTCTAACAGTGAAGTAGCAAAAGCTTGCGAAACCTCAAGAGCAATTGCATTAATTAACTCTTCCTTATTTTTAAAATGCTTATAGGGAGCATTATTGCTTACACCACACATGCTTGCAACCTTTCTTAGAGAAAAACCCTCTAAACCCTCTTTATTTAAAAGATCTAGCCCTTTGCTAATCATATCTTTTTTTAAAGTGCCATGATGGTAGGTATCTTTAGTCATTCTATTTGTCCTCCAAATTAAATTTATAAGAAAATTATAACATACTATGTTGACGGCGTAAACTTAGGTGTGTATAATGAAGTTATTAAGTTGACATCGTAAACTTATGTAATTAAGGAGGAGTTTTATGAGGATATTAATTGTAAGTGATAGTTCAACTAAAAATAATGTTGGACAAAATTTGGAGAATGAGTTAATAAATAAACTAAAGGATAGTACTTATAGTTATAAGCATTATAATGTAAAAGATGCTGAAATAAAACAATGTATAGGTTGCTTTAACTGTTGGTTAAAAACACCGGGAATTTGCATTTTTAATGATGTAACAAGGCATATATGTAAAAACGAGGTTAACAGTGATGTTTACATTATCTTAAGTGAAGTGAAATATGGTGGAGCCAGCCCACAGATCAAGCGAGTGTTGGATCGGAGTATATGCAAAATTCTTCCGTTTTTTAAGTGCATTAATGGAGAGCTGCATCATGCTCCACGTTATGAAAAATATCCTGAATATATTTATGTTGGCTACGGCAGTGACATTTCTATTGATGAGGAAGAAACTTTTAGGAAGCTTAGTCAGGCAAATGCAATAAATTTTCAAAAGGATAAGATGGAGGTCCATCTATGTAGAAAATCAGAAGAAATTGAAGATTTAGTTGCTGATATATTTAGGTTTATAAAACAAAAGGAGGTTGCAGTATAATGAAAAAGCTATATTTTGTAAATGGCAGTCCAAAGGTAAACAATAGTGTTTCTGAAGCTCTTATTGATAATCTCTATGCAATGATTCTGAATGACAATATAGAAGTAAATCGTGCTTCATTAAATAATAGGGTTAACTATGAAGACATTACAAATTCAGATATTCTTGTAATTGCTTCTCCTTTATATGTAGATTTATTGCCTTCAACAGTAATTGAGTTTCTAATGAACCTAGAACAACAAACTAAAAACATGAAAAAGTTAATACGAGTATATGCAGTAGTTAACTGTGGATTCTTTGAGGGAATTCAAAATAGACATGCACTTAGAATATTAGAGAATTTCTGTACTAAAGTAGGTTATGAATGGAGATTTGGGGTTGGAGTAGGCGCTGGTGAATTCATGAAAAATACCAAGTCAATCATTCCATTCAATAGTGAAATTAAGAAAGATGCTTATAATGCTTTCATGGAAATTAAGAAGGATATTGATAACGACTTTAAATATAATAAAGAAAACATTTTTACATCACCAAGGATATCTAAGGATATATTTATTTCTAATGGAAATGTGTATTGGATAGAGGCCGCTGAAAGAATGTCCATAAGCAAAGAGCAACTATATGCTAAAACATTATTAGAAAATGTATAAAAGGTACTTAAAAACATTGGTAGGAGTATTTATTCTCGAAGCATGTCTTAATGAATATAGGCTTTTGAATAAAGTCGTACAATTTAGGCTAGTAACATTATACAAGTAGCACTGTATAATGTTACTGAACAAGGGATAAAGTAAAAAACTTTATTTATTATGAAAATTATAGAGCAAAGGTGTCATTTAGCCGTTGCTCTTTCATATCCAATTTATAAGAATAAAAATATAATCGATTTATGTATTTTGTTTGAAAGTCGTAAAAGATGCATGTTTACTATTGAACTAGCTGCTAAGGAGGATGTTGTAAATCATTTTAGACATGAAATGGACCCCTTTTTCTTTAATAGTATTATTTTTATGATTATGTAGTAAAAATAATACTACTTTAATAATTGCATATTATACTATATTCTAGTACTAGATAGCCAATCAGCTTTATAAATCGAAAGGAGTAATTATTATATGAAAAAAATAGTAGCCTTCACCGGAAGTGGAAGAAAAGAGGGAAATACATCCACTATCGTTAATGAAGTTCTAAAAGGGGCAGCTGAGTTCAATGCTCAAATTAAGATCTATAATATTAAAGATATGGACATAAAACCCTGTCGAGGATGTTTCTACTGTAGAAAATTTGAACAATGTTGTATAAAAGATGATATGAATGAGGTCTTGAACGATATAAAAGAAGCAGATGCCGTAGTATTTAGTTCACCTATATATATGTGTCAAGTTAGTGGTCAAGTAAAACAATTAATGGACAGGCTTTATCCATTATTAAGTGGAGAATCTGGTAATTATGAATTAAGATATGGAGTAAAGGAGACTGTAGCGATATACTCTCAAGGAGCACCTAATGTAGATTCGTTTAAAGAATATATTGAACTTAATAACAGAGTTTTAAGCTTTCTTGGCCTTAATATAATAAATACCATAATATGCAGTGGAGCAAATGACCTAAAAGCTGTATTAGAAAACAAAGAATTATTATCAAAAGCATATGCAATTGGTAAAGAGCTGTCTATGTAATAATATGTGAAAAAACTTTAATTAATTTTAGGTTGTTGAATAATTATCTTCTCAAAATTTAGTTATTCGATAATCTAATAGATTTAAATTTTATTGTACAATATTCTTAACTTGTGTCACAAGTGTAATTTATTGTTTGTCAATTAAGCTTTCAGAAAGGAGTCAAATTTAATCCACCATTTCTTCTACAATTACAAACATAAGGTTAGGACAGCGCATGCTAAGTTAATGGTAAGGATTTCAAATGATGAAATATATAGGTGTTTTAAAGACAATAAGTCTACTGAAGTTTAGTTATCAGTAGACTTATTTTTGTTGTTACTAGATATTATAATTGGTTTAAAATTGAAGTATCAGAAATGTCACTATCATCATCTATAGTATTATTTTGTTGGTATAAATCTGAATTTATATATAGTTCGGGGTTTTCTGATAACATAGGGTTTTTCGATACTATTTGAGCTTGTTTTTCTATTTTGTTATAATAGGAAGATTTTTTAGCCGATATTAAGGCGGATTTTATAGAATTCTCTTGTTCTTGAGTAATAGTACCATTTGACACAAGTTTATCTAAAGGAAATTGTGATGTGGTATTTGAGTATGATGAAAAAGAATTTTTTGCTGAAATAAAAGCACTTTTAACGGAATTTTCTTGATCTGCAGTAATGGTACCGTTTGATACTAAATTATCTAATGTAGAATTAAACGTATCAGTAGTACTAGATGTTTGTGATGAATTTAGGGTACTTAACGCTCCAGGACTAAACATAACTGAATCCAAGCCTAAATCAGAGGCTGAATTATCCGTATTATCTGAATCTAATAATGGATTTTCAGAAACTTGGTTATTTGTAGTTAAAGCATTAGTATATAAGTAAGGAGTTAGAAAATCGATATTGTTGGACATATTTATTACACTTCCTTTGTAATTGTTTCTTGAATTATCGAACTAATTGTATTAAAGTAGATATATTTTGTATAGTGTTTTTAATTTATTAATATTTTAAATATGTAAATACTCTATAAGTAAGAATTCAAAGCATTTTAGAAAATTATTTGTAGAAAGATTAAGACAGAAATATATAGATGATATTGTGAGTTTAATAGTACAGTAAAAATATAGTGGTTTCAGTGGGTCACTATATTTTTTTGCCGATTATATCAATATATGCTTTGAAAAAGGAGGGTGATATACAATGTTAAATCCACCTATTAGTAGGATGGGAGGAAAGTCAAAATTAAGAAAAATTATAAAAAATATAGTATTCAATCATATTTTTTATAAGGAATAAAAAGCCAGTCAAGATAGGAATAAACCATCCCAACTAGCTCAATTTTATCTTATTTAACCACAACCGCAAGTTTTATCCCATAAAATATTAACTTTTTTAGTATAATTGCTATCATACGGATATTATAGACTAAAATATCAAATTCAGTTTCTTTTTCTATGTCTAGGTTAGTTTTTATTTATTAAACTTTGTTTTAACGCTTGTCCAATAATCCGGATTCTCAAGACCTAATCTCCAAATGGCAATACCCTTTAAATTATAAGAGTTAACTAAATCTAGCTTGTATCCTACACTCTGGCCATTCTCAAACCAAGCTGAGTGATATATACCTGATGCATCTGTATAATTAAAATATGGTGATTTGGATACATCATCCCACTTTACAGCAGCATTATTGGCAGATGCAAGATTATACATACCATTTATTCCATAAGCTTTTGCACCACTGGATGACCAGTCATATCCATAAGCTGCCATGCCCAGCATGATTTTCTCCCTTGGAATTACTGTAACTGCATATTTTACTACGTTTTCAACCCACCCTATAGAAGCAATCGGACCTGATGTTCCACCAGGATAATGTTCATCATAAGTCATTATAGCTATTTTATCACAATTCTTTGACAATTCGGCATAGTCATATGCTCCATTCCAACTATTTGTTGGACTATCACTTGTTTTTGCTGGTATTGAAAGAGTTAATGAATAACCTTGAGAGTTTAATATATTATACAGTTCTTTTACAAAGGTTGTGTAGTAACTTCTATCATAATAGAAAACTCCTTCAAGATTTACATTTACACCTTTATAACCATTAGTTTTTATTGCATTTAAAAGGTTATTTTCTAAAGTTTGCCTGTTTGTTTGATTTTCCAACACTGATTTTGCAATATTACCATCAAAATTATTTTGAATCATCGCATAGGTTGTAATTCCATTGCTGTTTGCATAGATAATTTGATTAGTAGGAATTAATCCGGAAATATTGCCAACACTATTAGTATTATAGGTTTGTGTTGCTATTTCATCAATAGTTAAAGTATTGACTGTCATTGAATTATAGGAGGAAGTATCTCCACTGTAATAATAAGTTGTAAAACCTAAAACCTGTTTTTGATTTGTAGTTAGTGTAGACGTTGGAGTAGTAGTTTTTATATGAACTGAATCTGGTGATTTACCATAACGATTATAAGCGCTAACAAAAAACCAGTACTGTGTATTAGCAGTCAATCCAGATTTTAGTAGACTTGTACTAGTAACAGTGGCAACCTTAGTATAGTTAGTATCGTTTGGTGTAGCCATATAAACATAATATCCTGATGCATTATATACGGAAGACCATTTTAGTGTTATAGAATTTGTACTAATATTAGAGGTAGTTAACCCTATTGGCGCCATTGGTACTAACTTATTTGATTTTGCTAATGCAAGTTGTGAGTTGAAAATTAAAGCCATGGCAATTAAAATAATTAATACAAAATTTCTTTTCATCCTCATTTGCAACCCTCCTCAAATTTTAGTTTTTAATTACATTAAAAGCTAAGTGAGTAGCGATACTGATTATGGGAATATTTAAATTGCGAAAGGATTGTAAATTATGGAGCTTATCTGATCATACACAAATAACTTTGTCTTGCCTAAGATACTCTAGCTATAGTTATTAACTCTTAATATATTTCTTCCATATGATGATCTAATTAACGTGAGTTGGATAAAAAACTTTAGTAATTTTAATAAATATGTAGAAAATTTAAGCTTTGAGAAAGTTAGTGAAAAGTATGATAGGGAGTATACTTTTTTCTATGCAGATTTTCCATATTTTGAAGCTACTTGGTACGGTAATGAGTTCAGAGAAAAGGAACATCTATTATTGAAAGATAAATTGTCAGATATAAAAGGCAAATTTTTATTGACTATCAATGATCATGAAAGAGTTAGAAAATGGTACAAGGACTTTAATATTAATATAAATGAAGTGGAAGTTCCTTATACAGTTAGTAAGGATGAAACTAGGAGGAGAAAGTTTAAAGAGTTGATTATAACTAATTATTGAAATAAAACTTAGCTTGTCAAATAACTAAATATGGAAATGTAAAATCTGACATTGTAACAGAATGTTTATAGTGTGTTTATAGAATTTTTACTTTAAAGTAATAAAATAATAAAGGAGCGTATTATTCTAAAATCTTCATAATCAGAAAGGAGGGATACAATTGATTAAAATGTTAGGAAATTTTTTAATATTTGCAGCGGTTGTCATAGTATGTCAACTAAATCCATGTAATGTGGCATTAGCCGATAATGTTTCTCATGTATCTGAAATTCAAACTACATCGATCCAAGATGCATCTAAACCTTCAACATTGCAGGATGCTTCTAATTCTTCAACGGTGGAAGATACTTTAAATCCTCCACAAGCAAATGCAGATAGCGTTAGCAATGTACCTTTAGATAAAACTTGGGTGATACAATTTAATGAACCCATAGATATATCTTCTGCCAAAAGCAGTGTGAAGATTATAGATACAAAAACTAACGAGGAAGTACCAATAAATATATCTTTAACCCAAAACAATTTCTATATAAATATATCGAGTATATCTCCCTATAACCCAGACAGCTATTATTTATTAAGTGTAGATAATAGTTTGACATCTACATATAATAGACATTTGAAAACTTCTTTTAGTATGACTTTTAAAACTGAGTCAATAATAACCTCTATAAGTGATATAAATGCAACTATAAACCAGGGAGATAGCTATACATTACCGGATGAAGTAACTGCAAATATGTCTGATGGAGAAAAAAAATCGGTAAGCATTACTTGGGACAAACCTCTGGATAATTTAGATGTGCCAGGAAACTATGTTTATCAGGGAGAAGTTGAAGGATACGATAAAAAAGTGAACTTAAATTTAGCAATAAATGCTTCTGATAAAAACACTTCTTCAAATGCTAATTCCTCATCCCCTTCAGGGGCTAGCTCTTCCACTTCAGATGCTAGTTCTTCATCCTCTTCGAGTGCTAGCTCTTCATCTTCTTCAAGTGTTAATTCCACAACTATGTGGATATGGGAGCTTCAAGATGAAGTGGATAAATACGGAGGGATAGACAACTTAATATCAAAATTAAAGTCCCTAGGAGTAACTAATGTGTGTATTAAATATCATGAAGGCTCAAGTCCTACAGGTGGAGGTATAGATTTCAGAGCTGATTTTTTAAAGTATGTAAACAATTTTAAAGAAGCAGGATTTGAAGTGGGCACCTGGGGGTATAATTATTTTAATTATGTTCAAGATGAGGCTAATTTAATAATAGATGCCCTTAATAATAGTGACTACTATATCTTTGATCCTGAAGATGACGTGGCAGGTAAAACAGAGCAAGCGGAAGAAGTATGCGAACTTGTAAGGAGTAAATGTCCTAATGCTGTTATTGGATATGCTTCCTTTCCAGTAGAAAGTTATCATCAGGATATACCCTATTCAGTTTTTAATAAGTATTGTGATTTTGCGGCACCTCAATGTTACTGGGGAGACATGCAGTGGTCAGTTACTGCATGTATAGATAAGATGCTTCAGGATTACAAGGATGATGGACTGGACAAGCCTATATATCCTTTAATACAAACCTACAATGTGAATTACAATGATTATGTATCTTATCTTGGATATAAATTCAAGAGTACAGGATTATGGTCACTTGATGACTTAGATAGTACATGTGAAGATTTTTTAACCAATCGAGGAAATGAATTGAGTAATTAAAAATAGATTAGTTGAGTAAAAGGCTATGCAATATCTTTTTACTAAGGTGATATTTGTAGCAATCCTTACAGAACCGGATTTGTAATTTATTATATGCGGCTCTTCATTAATACTCACTTAATCTGATGAATAATTAAGCTGTGTAATCTACGACATATAATGTTACTCAATAAGTCAATAGCACTAAAAACCTAGCGGGAAAAATCCTACTAGATTTTTAGTTTTGATGTTTAATAAATCACATAAATTTCACATAATTATTACATATTGTAGCCACAATTGACATTTATAATTTTTTTAGAAATATTGTAACCTCAAAATCCATAAGTATACTAACATGGTATCTATTGACATTGAGGGCAATATATAGTAGTCTTTCTTGTAAGCATGACCTAATTTATTATGACTTTCCTCTATATTGTTGGTTAAGTTTACTCGATATTTAAATTAATAAATTTTATGAAGGAGAATGAGCTATGAAAACTATATTGAAAAAAGTCCCAATTATATTGCTAGTAGCGTTAGTTGGATTTGGAGGCTCTACTGTCCATGGAGCTTCATCTCAGCCTATTACTAACGACCAGTATGTTTTATCTGGGTATTTTCCTAATAGAAATTTACGACAAAGTGGACAATTACAAGATACTGTGGCTACAACACAACTTCCTGCAAATACACAACAATCCAGTAATTGGGGAGGGTATATAGTTACACCTACATCTGATAGTAGCTATACTAGCGTCTCTGGTAGTTGGACAATCCCTAGTATTTCAGCAACCCAGCAAGATGCAGTTGCTGCACAATGGATTGGTTTGGGTGGAGTAAGTACTACAGATCTCCTCCAAATGGGGACTATAGAGGAAATACAAAATGGTCAACCTACAGCAGAGGTATTTTGGGAACAGTTACCGGATGTTGCTCAAAACGTACTAAGTGTTCCTATTGGTTCAACTATTAATGTTAGCATAGCTGAATCCTCAAGTTCTACATGGAATTTAACGTTTACTGCAAATACCCCTGATGGCCAGACACAAACTCAAACAATATCCACCACGTTAGATTCTTCCTATGATCAAGAAATTGGAACATCAGCAGAATGGATTAGTGAAGATCCTTCCAATACAGATGGACAACTGTTTCCTTTGGCAAATATGGGTACTGTAAAATACCAGTCAGCAATGGTTAATGGTCAAGCATTAAATGCGTCTGGTAATACTGTTCAACCTATTGCTATGGTATCAAGTAGTGGAGCTATTGTGATTTCTCCTTCTGAACTTGGTGCGGATGGTGAATCTTTTACTACGACAAATACTAACTCAACTTCAACTCGCAGATCTAGGCGAAGATTACCAAGACAAATTCTGAGACATAGCCGATCCTTCGAGATACAAATTAGTATTAACTAACATTTCGAATGATCTATAATCATTGCTAACGAAAAGCCGCTCATGAGCAGGAATGAAAGTAAGATGTAATAAAAGCCTCTACCTTTATGTAAAATGGAACCTATATAATAGACACTTTAAAAAAGACTATTTATATAGGTTCTTTTCTTGTACAATAAAGCAG
>NZ_JBJHZX010000075.1:0-9754 GCF_045310515.1 Candidatus Clostridium eludens
CTTGTTAAAGTTACCCTTTTTGCTTAAAATAATTTCATTTTCTTTTCATCTTCTTCTTGACATATTACCAAATTGCTTTCTTATAATCTATTAATATTAATAAAATAATTTCTTTCAATACCATTTCCATATTTTTTATAAAATCGAGTGGAATTGGCGAACTACTTTTCCTAAGCCCTTAAATAACCCTATCCTCCGACATCAGGACATGTTAGTAATTGTAGCTAATCAATTATTTATATTTTACTTACTTTTCTATTTTTTCACATCATGCCGTAGTTTAATATTTTTTTCCAGTATAATCTCCTGTATAATTTATCTACTATACTTAAGTGTTATACTAATTAGGTTTTGAAGGTGCTGATATTATCCAATGCCAATCTGTAATAGATTTAACAATAGCTTTATTATTTATGAGATGAACAATAGCTTTACATAATTTATTAGAAACTGCATTTAGTGTTTTAAATAATTTATTTCCAAAGAATTTTTCATAAATTTCACCCCAAATCATTTCAATAGGATTAAGCTCAGGAGTATATGACAATAATGAAAAAATCTCTATGTTTTGTGGAACAACAAAACCCTTTGATCTATGCTAGCCTGCATTATCAGTAACCATTAAAATATAGTCATCGGGATATTGATTTGATACTTCAGCAAGAAATATATTCATACATTCTGTATTACATCTTGGAAGGACAAGAGAAACCATATCTCCATCAAGTGGTGAAACAGCTCCATAAGCATATGTATATTCTCTAATTCTATGACATGGGACAGTAGGTCTTATATTACCTTTACACCAGCACCTTTTGGGCTTGTTTATACGTCCAAAGCTTACTTCATCTTGAAACATCAAACGAAAACTTTTATTTACTCGTGTACGATATTTTTCCAACTCATCTGCTTTTCCAAGCATTTTTTTATAAGCCTCTATAGCTTCATCGTCTGCTTTGTTAGGATGTTTACTCCTCGGCATTACTTTTCTCCAACCATTACGGTGCGATAAATCATAAACAATTGATTTTGATACTTTCTTATTAAGTTTATTGGAATATGCAGTTATAATTTCACTTACTTCTAAAATTTCTCCTGCTAGTGCTTGTTCTCTAAAGTGTTCTAAGAACTCTTTATCTTCTTCGGGTGTCATATTTCTATGATTACCTCCATATTTTTTTTACCAGTACTTCTTTTATTCCATATCTATTATATAAACTTATCACATGACTTACTGTTGATAAAAAATACTCTGTTATATTTGAGATTTGTTCTAAGGATAATCCATTCACTACTCTTAATTTTATACACAATAGTCTACCTCTATCTTTGGGATTATGGGTTTTTTATATACTTTTTTATCTCTAATTCTTCACCTTCCGTATATTCTTTTTGAGGTCTTCCTTTTGTTTTCATAAGAGATATAAGAAACTCAATAACGTAGTTTGATAAGATATACTCAGATGTTAAGCAGCAGAAAATAATTTTTGTTTAAAGAATATTAGAAACACTTAGAAGTGGCATACCTTTTTCTTACACCACTTCTAAACTACATCAGCTGCAATATCTTTATGAATTAAACTATTTTGCTCTACAATATGCCTATCTTCTATTCTAAATACCCTATCACATATTCTTAATGCTGTATTTCTATGAGTAATAATTATACAGGTTGGTGTAGGGTCTAAATTTTGAATGCTCTTAAGAACTCTTATTTCTGTTTCTGAATCAAGGGCAGAAGTAGCCTCATCTAATATTAATATTGGAGCTTTATGTAACAATGCGCGAGCAATAGCAATTCTCTGCGCTTGTCCTTCTGATAAACCTACCCCTCTCTCACCCAACTTGGTATCAAGACCCTCCGGCAAGTTTTTAATAAAATCCCAAGCACAGGCTCCCTTTGCAGCAGCCTCAAGTTCTTCATCTGTGGCATTTGGCCTGCCTAAACGAAGATTTTCTGCTATGGTACCTGAAAAAAGAGTATTTCCCTGTGGAACATAGGACATGAACTTTCGAGTACCAGCACTTACTTCAATATTCTCTAAATTGTTTGTTATGTATAGATGGCCCTTTTTAGGGGTTATTAATGAAAGTAACAAATGTATAAAAGTCGTTTTCCCCTCACCAGATGGCCCTACAAGCGCAACAGTCTCACCAGAATTAATATTTACAGATACATTATTTAATACCATTTTGTCTTCTTTATAACTAAAATCAACATTTTGGAATAAAGCACCAGATGATTTCATATTTTCTATTATTAAATCATTAGATTCAAAGTCTAAATTTTCAAGTTCCATAATCCTTTCAGTAGAAGCTATCGCAGCAACCACTTGTGGAAGGGAAGAAGCAAGTCCATAAAATGGACCTTGTATATTCCCTACAAGCTGTATTAAAGCTGTAAGTGTACCAAATGTGGTAGTACCTTTCGACAGTTTTGAGGCATTAAAGCAAAAAACTAGAAAATAACTTATCCAATAACCTAAAGACAAAGCAACATTAGTTACTGCTGACATCTTTGTACGAGTTACTGTTAATTGAACTCTATCCTCTTGAATATCCTCAACTATATTAATATTTCTATCCCCAAGACAAAAAGCTTTAACTATTAACATGTTTTGAAAAGATTCATTTAAGAATGAACGGTATTTCGATTCCAGTGCTTGATACTTCAAATAAATTTTTTTCAATTTTGATGAATAAAAACGACTTAACAAAATTGTGCTAGGTGATAGAATTATAAATACTACAGCCAAAAATGGATCCAAAACTAAAAGTGTTATAAACGATCCAATAAGTAAAATGCTTAATGATATTATATTTGGTATTGTAGTTACAAGCATACCTGTTATAGCATCAACATCACTGGTCATTCTAGTTAACACATCTCCACTATGATACTTAGAAAATTCCATCCATTTCGTTTTCATAAGCCCATTATATAACTTTCGTTGAATATTATTAGAAATTTTTATAGAACACTTTGAAGTTATCAATGTAACCGCTACTCTTGAACCTATATCCAAAATTATAGTAACAGCAAGTATTCCTAAAACTCGGAATAAATTACTCAGTTGAGATGAAGTAGCTATATCAATCAATCTTTTTGTTATTAAAGCCCTATATATACCAATCAATGAAGAAATACTGCCAAAGATCACTATGGATAGAAGATAATGAGTAAAGGGCTTAGCTTGTAACGCTAACCATTTTGTTTTTAACCATAAATCCTTCAATCTAATGCTCCTCCTCCATAGAATTATAGTCCAAGTCCACCCAAAACAATGCCGCTAGTATAAGCATTCAAAATATTATCAATTAAACCACTGTTTAAAACAGTGGTTTAATCACTGCAGTTTAATCACTTAAATAAATTTAATTATTAGTTACTAGTAGTTCCGTAAGCAAAATGCCCATTACCTATACTTATCCTAACATTATCTTGTCCATGCCCGTCTAAATCAGCTTGAGTATATTCAGCAGCTAATTCCCATACTTCAGGATTTTTCCATTCTTTCATATCTTTCATATTTATCACCTCCTTTCAAGTACATCTATAATATTTAAAATTAGGAATAAATTCCTAATACATTTCTTCATTAAACCTACTGAGAAAACGTCCAAAAATCAAACTCGTAATTATGATTTCCACTGAAGTTTCTTCAGCCTGTTTTGGTAAATCTCCAATATAATTCAAAGCCTTCTTAATTTTATCCATATCTAAATAAGGCTTTAACCTTTCATCCTTAAGCATTTCTCTTATTTCTTTTTGAATTTGTTGCCACATAGGTAATAATCTCTGTATCCAATCAGCATTTTGCGTTCCCCTGACATCGTAATTTAGCCTTACTTTATCCGGTAAAATCCCGGACATAGATTTACGAATTAAATATCTTTCACGTCCTTTTCTAACATATTGATCCCCGGGAATACTTAAACAAAATTCAATAACTCGTTTATCTCTGGTAGGATCACGGCTAACCACTCCATATTTTAGTGACATCTTAGTATACACCCCACCCATTTGTGAAAATCCAGTCGGATCAACAGTCACCTTACGTGCTTCATCCAAATCGAAACATTTCTTATGATATGGGCCAATGCTCTCCTGCTGAAAAAATTCATCAACCTTCCATTTTAGTGCCAATTCTTGATTTACAGCCGTAGCGTATTCTTTCACTTCACAGCGGCCTCTTATTCTCCTGTAAATACTCCTAATATTGTCAGGCAAAATCATTTTCATAAATACTTTTGCCACATGAAAATACTTTAAATTTCGGAACTTACTGAAGTCCCTAATTTCCCTATGCATTGATAACCATTTTCCTTTTCTAAAGAGCGTAATCAAATGAATAGATATATCTCCAAAAGAAATTGTATAGTTGCCATTTTGTCCATCTAGAAGAATAGTGCACCCACTTTTTGCAGCTTTTAATTCTATATCATTAATCCAGAAACAATTTTTAAAAAATTTATAAGGCTGTTCTAAAAAGTCTATATATTCATCTATATCTGTAACTGAGTTTTTGCCCTCACAATTACAATAAGTTATGTCAATATTTTTATATTTTTCACCGACAGCTTCAATATAATCAGTTTCATTTGCTATAATATTTTTAGGTAAATAGTCCTTGTAATTAGGAAACGGAATAACGCTAAATGCTTGTAATCTTTTCCCATCAGCAGCCAATTTTTGTGCAGCAACACAAGCTACAGAGCCAGAGTCAAGCCCCCCGCTCATCTGCACTCCAACAGCTCCTATGCTGCGAAGGCGACAATGCACTGCTTCAAAAAATACTTTCTTAAAGGCCTCTTCATACTCTTCATCAGATTTAAACCTAATCTTAGGTAAGTTTAACGGGTCCCAATATTGTTTTTTTATCATTTTCTTGTAATTTAACTTTATTGTATAGGCTGGCAGTAATTGTTGAATATTTTTATATACAGTTTCATTGCTATCAACTTCATGCATAGGCCCTCTTAAAGATAAAAAATTTGCAATCCATCTATCATTTAACTTTTTACCTTCCTCAGAAATACAGAGCAAGGGTTTAGCAAGTGTGCAAAATGCGAATATATTTGGAGAAGAATAAAAGTAGAAAGTTCGGTTCCCTGTATGGTCTCTAGCACAAAAAAGTTCTTTTCTGTTTTCATTCCAAATTGCAAAAGCAAAGTCTCCCACCAAATACTTAGGGCATTCCTCTTCCCATTTTTTATATGACATCAGAATAAGCTGACTATCAGTAATACTGGTCCATTCCAATTCTGGCACATTCATCAAAGAAAAAAGTTCCCTTCGATTGTCAATAATTGCGTCTGCGGTTATAACCAAACCTGTATCCTCATCAAAATAAGGTAATCTTTCTAATTTAGATTCAGGTGTAATATATTGAACACCACAGCCTAAAAACAATTCTTCGTTCTTCCAAGTTGCTACATCATCCACACGATAACTACTAAGTTCATCCTTCATTTTTGAACTCATTTCTTCCGAAACTTCGCTGCCATCCATACAGAAAATTCCACATATTGCCCCCATTATTCTCTCCTCTCAACTTTACTTGCAAATTTTGCAACTTGTGTAAAGCTAGTATATCCAGGTCCACCAGTTACAATGATATTTCCACTTCTCAGCCATGCATGAGCTAACAGTTTTTTTTCTTTATCCCTTGCTACTCCTAAATATAAAGTTGAGTCTATTTTCCTTTTTTTTAGCATTATTTGTCCTGCAAGAGCTTGAACAAAACATTTGCTTTCCCAAGGAGTAAACCTGCAGACAACTGATACAGCCCATTTAATTTTACCTATAGTTATTTCATCAATATCACTTACCTGCTCAGAGGACTCTTCCCTATGTTTCCCAACAAAAGCTGCTAATTTATTAAAAGGTAAAGACAAAATTGCAAAACGAGCTATACCTGACAAAAAAAATGCTTCAAATAATAGTCTTTGTTCATCCCACGATAGCTTAAAAAGCTTGGTCATTCTTTTAATTGATTTTAATAAGACTTTCATTATACAATCCATTTAAAAATGTTAATACAGTATCCGTACATATTGAGACGTTCACATTATATTCCTTCAGTAATATTGAAATTACTTCTTTTGCTGATAACGGTTCTTCAATAAGTTCCCATATACGACTACCAACACTATTAAAAGCATAATACTTACCTTTACTAATATCCATCATAACTATTTCATCATCCATAAATGTAGAATCTAACCCTATTCTTTGAACTACAACATCCTCAACAGAAATAATTTTTTTCTCCATACATTCACTACTCCTTAATTTATACTAGACATTCTAATTTTCTTTTTATAAGCCTGATTTGTTCTTCTAAAGAAAATATTTCTTTAGGTCTTACTAATTTAAAAAACTCAATATTCTTAGATATTTTTAAACATTGCATTAAATAGTCTGACTTTACACCAAGAATTCTAAAAAATACTTCACGATATATATTCCTTAAAAGAATATTCAGTTTATCAGTTCCAGAAATCTGCTTAATTTCTACGCTGCTGCATTCTTCTGGATTGATTTCGAATATAGCAGAAAGAGGAACTGGTGAATGTAAAAATCCTTCTTGTACTGGAAGTGCATACTTATCTTCTATAGGAGAAACCTTAGATAGCTGACTTATATCTTCTCGCATTATTTCTAAACTATCACTCCACAGCTTTTGCTGTGGATATCCTGGCTGTACTACTGGAATGCCTTCTTTATTGATTACTACTACTGATATATCATCAGCTAAAAAAAGATGTCCCATTTTACGAAAAGCCGAAGATAAAGTTGACTTACCAGCCCCAGAAACTCCGGTAAATATAACGGCCTTTCCTTGAATAACAACAGCGCTTCCATGTACAGGAATAATACCCCTCTGCAAAAGGATTGTACCTAAAGCCGCTCCCAGCAAATATAATTTCACAGAATTATCATTGGCATTTTCATTAGGTTGTACAATTATCGTATTACCATTTGTCATATAATACTTTGCCACACCTTCTACCTCAAAGATCAATTCATTTTGTGACGCCTTAAAATATTCAATTTCACATATAGCCTTATCAATCTCTATTGGAACTTCACCTTTAACAATATTAATATCGATTTCACCTAAATCTTCACCTTTAATAAGCTCAGGAAGGTAAAAATCCGAAGCAATCTTCAGACCAAATGCACTATAAAAATAACTACCTTTATTGTTATACATAATTTTATCTCCTATAAAATGCCCATTTTCATCCATATTATTATAATTATTGATATACATATTATCATTATAGGTCTATTCATTACAGAAATTCACAGTATTGCGCCCGCTTGATTTAGCTTTATATAGAGCTTTATCTGCATTACTAATAAATTTCTCCATGGAATGAGTTCCATTTGGAACTACTGTTGTCACTCCTAGGCTTATTGTAATATAATTGGTGACTTGTGAAGATTTATGTATAAGTGACAATGCCTGAACAGCTTTTTTTATTTTCTCTGCTACAATTATTGCACCACTACCATCAGTTTCTGGCAATATTACAGCAAATTCTTCTCCACCATATCGTGCCACAAAATCCATTGGTCGTTTTACACTAGAAGCCATGGTTTTTGCAACTTTTATAAGACATTCATCACCTTTAGGATGTCCATAAGTATCATTATATGTTTTAAAATAATCAATATCTGCCATTATTAATGATACATGTTTACCTGAACGTATACAGCTCTTCCAAACCATACTAAGATAGTTATCAAAACCTCTCCTATTCAGAATTCCCGTCAGCCCATCACAAAGTGAAAGACTTTCTAACTTACAATTGATTTCCTTAAGTTCTGATAATTCCTTAGCCTTTATTGCAAGTAATACAGCCTGTTCCTTCATCAATCTCTTTTGTCTGTAAAATTCTATAAAAACTCTAACCTTAGACTGTAATATTATTGGCTCAATGGGTCTAAAAATATAATCAATAATAGCCCCTATGTCATAACCCCTAAATATGCAATTTTTTTCCCCATCTATTGCTGTTACAAATATTATTGGTATCTGTCGGGTTTTGAATTAACTCTCATTAACTCTACTGTTTCAAATCCACTTATGCCAGATACTTGTACATCAAAAAGTATAAGTGCAAAATCATAATCTAACATCAGGCTTAATGCCTCATTCTCTGAAGATGCTTTTATAATATTGCAATTCATACTTTCAAGTAAACTTTCCAAGAAAAGCAAGTCTTTAGGTTTATCATCTACAATTAATATATTAGTATTATCTTTTATCCCTATTTTCCTCACCTTCCAATTCACTTAGTTTTATTCAGCATTATTTATTACAAATAACAATTCTCTTTACCAACCCCAACATATTCTTTATGTAACATCTTTCATAGTCTTTGTTGTTATAATAATAAATAGGTCTCAGGAATTTTATAATTATGGTAGAAGAGTTAATTAATATAATAGTGGATGAGCATTTATTTATGTTTCTATTTTACCCATTTTTCTATATTTCGCCATCATTCCGTGGTTTAGTCTTTTTTGCATCCGTATACTACTCCGTATAACCTACCTAATATACTTAAGTGTTATATAATGTTATTATTTTAGTAGTGTAAAGTAGTTAATACCACCTTCTACACTGTTTTTGTATGGATTTTGCATAAAACTTAGTGTAAATTTATCTGCATTTTTTAATTTATAATATTTTTAGCTTGTTGAATAATTAAGTTGTAAATTTATACTTTAGAATTATGTAATACTATATGTATTGTACTGGCTGCATTAAAAATAGCTGCTTTTACCATATTAAATGGGTTATTATTAGAATCTTTAAATATTTCAATGATATTTTCTTGATGTTATTCCTTGCTCTTTTTTATTGAATCCATGTATTAGGTATGATAGGAGAACCCATTTAATATGACGTTCATAACACTTTTGACCATAGGGCTTTGGGTTTTCCAGTTTATATAAACCCTTAAGTACAAAAAATAGTTGTTCCATTTTTATTCTATGTCTATATAGACTATTACTTATTGGAGATTCACGAAACAAGGCATTCTTATATCTAAGTTCATCAGTAACTGACTCAATGCTTTTGGTCCTACGGATATTTATATCCATCAATAAGTTTAATGATAAACCTCTGCTGTTTCAAACCAGGCAGTATCATCATATGCAGCATCTACAAGTATAGCAAATTGATTATGAGTTTTTACTTCATAGAGCAAAACTTGATTATCATAGACATTTACAGTAGTTAAGCAAAATGACAGTGGTAGTATAGCAGCACAGTGTAATTTATATCCTTTATATTTCCCAAGACGAGTATCTTTACCATATTTAGCTTCGCTGTCATATTTGGAACTCCTTACTCCTGTACTATCTATAGCACAGACCCTTACAGATGGATTTATAAGTTCAATAAGTATGGGATGAATACCATAGTATATACATTTTTCAAGGTCTGCCTTTAGTTTTAGATCTTTCAATTCCGAAAAGTAAAAGTATATGAGATTATTGTCGTGACTTCACTAAGTGATAAGTTTTTACTTCTTAATTATTGAAAAATCACTATGGTCGACTCATTCCCATTTTGACGGACACATAAGCGTGATTGTATAATTCGGATTAACCCCCTGGTTTTGGACAGAATCTAATAAATTCTTCATTTCTTTTAAATTTAGACCCTTATTTGAATATTTGTTAGGTTTTCTCCAAAATAAAGGTTATAAAATTCATGTGGAGCCATAA
>NZ_JBJHZX010000076.1:0-9373 GCF_045310515.1 Candidatus Clostridium eludens
TTCTCGCAATAACAATTCTAATTTCTGAATTTAATCAGCTAATTAGGCTAATCTTTTCAATTAGCAACAAGTCGCACTTTTATTGCAGTATAAACCTTTCTTTCACCTTCTGGTAATTTTTCTTCATCAGTAATCTTAATAGTAGGAGTAATGGCACTGTGTGATTCTACTTTACTACTATCAAAAATTTTCTTTTTATCTTTAAAATCTATGTCAACATTAAATTTTTCTTTTACTGCTGCAACTACACTTTTTATTTTTTCTTTCTCATTCTCTGCTAAATATTCCGTATTAGTTCTTGGATATGTGGTAAATCCATTTTCATATAGTTTCTGTAAGTATTTTAAAGTATCATCTAAAGACATTTTAAATTCTTTGAACATCTTATTTTGAAGTGTGTCAAGAGAAAATAATTTAGGCGGCTGCTTCTTAACTTTTTTCTTTTCCACTTTAAAAACTACAGCTTTTTTATCCTTTAAGCTATTTAATAAACTCTCTGCTTTTTCTCTTTCATCTGCTGAAAATCTTCTATCTTTTAATTTAGCTTTTATCTCTAAATTGTCTTTTTTGATGATAGCTCCTATCTCAAAATAAGTTTCTGGTTCAAAATTCTCTATTGCTCTATCCCTGTCATAAATAAATTTTACAATAGGTATTAAAACACGCCCTACGGGTAAAAAAGCCTGTGATTTTATACTTAGATACCTGGTTAAATTTATTCCATATGTCCAATCTAGGTATGTCCTTGCAAGACCTTCATTGTATAAGTTCTTATACTCTCCATCATCTTTTAAATCCCTTAACTCATTTCTTATTGTCTGTGTAGTCTGTTCTGGAAGCCATAACCTCTTAACAGGCTTATTAATCTTTTCTTCTTTAAAAATCCTATTGATTATATTATTTACAATTACCTGGCCCTCTCTGTCAGCGTCTCCACAATTCACTACTTCGGTTACATCATTTCTTTTAATTAAATCTTTTATAACCTCATACTGCTTTTTTACGCCTTTATCTTCTCTGATTCTAAATTTAAAGTTTTCAGGTACAAATGGCAACTCATTTACATTCCATTTAGTCTTACCCCTGTTAAAATAATCATCTACATCATACAATCTCAATAGGTGTCCATAAGCAAAAGTAACAACATAATTCGCATTTTCAAAATATCCATCCTGTTTATTCATTTTTCCAATGCTTTTTACCACATTCATAGCTAAACTTGGCTTTTCTGCTATTATAACTTTCATACTCTATACCACCTTTAGATTTTTATTACTCTTTTAATATTCTGAATTTTTACCATTTTATTAATTTACTCTTTTATTATTATATTTATTTACATTCTTACTCCATTTATGCTTCAATTCTGTAGGCATGGAACTTCTTTCTCTAAATTATTCCTTTTACCTTTAGAGTTATTATTACTTTCTTGATTTACTCCTTTACTCCTTCAATTATTTAGATTTTTATATATAAAAATTTCACTTTAACCTGTTATAAACTTCAATTAATGATTCTATAGATTTTTTATTCTTATCAAAATACATAGCTACAGATTCATCAACTATAGTACTTAAATCTTTATTCTCCATGCAAAGCTTTAAAAGATTAAGTTTTTGTATTGTAGTTTCTGTAAGCATAAAGCTTCTTTTGCTCTTTACTTCTTTTTCTGAATTATTCTTTTTACCTTTAGGGTTGTTATTACTTTCTTGATTTACTCCTTTACTCTCATAGTTATTTATGTTTTTACTCTGTTCATCTAACACTTTACTATTTTTATCCTCTTTTATTCCATTCAAAGTATCCAATATTCCAACTCCTATATCTTTAATACTTGATATATCATTTTTTTTAACCACGATTTATAACCTCCTTTGCAAGAGAAATATATTCTCTACTACTTTTACTCCATCTTTTATAATAAACAAGTGGTTTCTTCGCTATTTGACTTTTAGGAACACTTATACTCTGATGAATCACGGTTTGGAACAATTTATCTCCAAATATTTCTTCTAGCTGCTGTTGAAATTCTTTTGATAAACTACTTCTAATATCTACTCTAGTTAAAAGTACACCTCTTATGCTCAATTCCTTATTAAAGCTAT
Source organism: Candidatus Clostridium eludens (assembly GCF_045310515.1). Lineage (NCBI taxonomy): Bacteria > Bacillati > Bacillota > Clostridia > Eubacteriales > Clostridiaceae > Clostridium > Candidatus Clostridium eludens. Next base: position 2,106 of record NZ_JBJHZX010000076.1, read on the forward strand.
TAATAACCAACTTTAATATCTTAATGAGCTGCGAAAGTCCTTGTAAATTAAAAATTGACGGTTCAAGAGGAATAAGTACACTATCAGATGCTACTAATGCGTTAATGGTTATAAGAGATAAAGAAGGGCTACAATCAATTAAAACATAATCATAATCCAAATTAGAGCGTTGAAATGCTTGTTTCAATAAAAACTCCTTACCTTTTACATTTGCTAAAGAAAGCTCTGCATTAGCATAACTAACATCAGCAGGAACTACATAAATATTCTCAAATTCAGTATGTACAGCTACATTTTCAAGGCTTAAATTCTTAATAATGCAATCATAAATAGTATTATCATACTCATTTACCCCAAGACTTCCAGTAAGGTTTCCCTGTGGATCATTATCTATCAACAAAACCTTTTTACCAATATCCGCTAAACAAGCAGCTAAGTTCACAGCAGTAGTAGTTTTAGCGCACCCACCCTTTTGATTACATATAGCTATAATCTCCATATACTCACATCCATTATTTATTATTTTAATTTTAATATTCTATTTATTTATATAGAAATCCTTCTACAATAAAAATTATATCATATTTAATTACTCTTTTACTCTTTTACTCTTTTACTCTTTTACTCTTTTATTCTTTTAACTTTTTATTCCTTTAATCTCAAACCATTAGCTTAGTTTATCTTTATACTTAAATCACCTTTGCCAGATAAAAAAGTCATAGGATTTCTATGCCTTACCCAATTACTTTACATATTATTACCTTATGCGTAATAGTATGTAAAAATAAAATTATGCGAAAATATCAGAGTGATTCATAAACCAACAAATGATAATTCATAGATCATATCCAAAAACACAACCGACAATTTTCATGGGGGAGCTACAATATACCATTATTTACAAGCTGCTTTGCAGTACAGAGCACAGATGCTCCTTCTGCCCCATTAAGCAACTTATAAATTTTAAGGAAAACATAATTGAATTAGCTCAACAGAAAGACGAGATAGTTGAAATGTTAAAAGATTATACCTTAAATAAAAATGTTACAATAGTACACTATAGGATCTATAGTATATCTTTAAATAAATAAGTTTAAGTTTAATGCAAATGTGATATAATATATTTAAAAGAAGCCGTTGCGGTTTTTTCGTTTGAATTTATGTTTTAAGTTTTAACTAAAACGCACTTGTGAGAGGGTGCATTTTAGTTTTTTGAGTTTTTTTCTTTATCACTATCAACAGTAATAGATATTTCATTATTACTGTCTTTAGAGCTATTTTTATATTTAAGAATAGCTTTTTCTTTTAAGTATGCAAGTATAGCAAAAATACCTACTATACCCATGGTAGTAATACATACTATGGATGTAATAGTAACAGAATCACTCATATTGTCACCCCCCTTGCTGTCATGTTAACCGAAACGACCTCTTTGAAAGAGATAAAATACTGGAGGGTGATTAACTAAAAACATTTTTATTCTCTTGATAATAGTATACCACATTTTAGTTGCTTTTCTATGTGAGAACTTCACTCTATTTAATCCATCTTAAACTTTATTAAAAATTTAGTCTTTTCTGGAACACTTTTTACGGATATATTCCCATTATTTTCCTCAACTAATTGTTTAGTAATATACAGTCCAAAACCATGAGTATCATTTTGCTTAGTTTTAGTAGAAAAACCTTTATTAAAGATTTTTTTTACTATATTTTCAGGAATAACATCTCCATTGTCAAATACCTCAATACAAAAGTTTTCGTATTCCTTAAAGGTAGTAATAGATATTTCTTTACGCTGAATATTTGATGTAAGTTGAAATGATTCAAATGCATTATCTACAAGGTTACTTATAATACTTATTAATTCATCTTGTCTAATTTTTAACAAACTAAAAGATTCTTTAATTGTTACCTTAAAATCTATGTTATTTTTCACTGCATAGTTATTTTTTATAGATAATAGTCCGTCTATATAATCATTCCCTGTATCTAAGTATCTAAAAGAGGAATGTATTGTACTTGAAATTCCTCGTACATAATTATCTATCTTTTCTACAGTATCAGGCTTATTTAACAAACATAATCCCTGTATAACATTAATGTGATTGGCAAAATCATGTTTTTCCTGCCTGATTATACTAATTATTTCTTCCATATTCTTGATTTGATGTTCTTGAATTTTATAATTGATACTTATATCTACAGCTAGTTGTCTTTCTTTTAGGCTCCTGAACTTTGCTATTAAGAATATAAAATACATAATGAAAATAAAAACATTATAGGTTTGGATATTTTTTATATGAAAAATACCATAGTTAACACAAAATATAAAGAGAGTAAATGCACCTAGTTCAATTATTAAATTAGCAAATATAGCCCCCTCTTTTTCAAATAATCTAAGTTTAGTAAAGTATGAATTAAACTTAAAGATTATTGATACAATGAGTATTTGAAATAGTGTAGAAATTATCGTAGCACTTAATACATAGGATGTATTTAAAAAAATTTGGTTTAAGTTTATGTTAAATATAAGCATTAAAATAATTTCAATAAAAGTTTCCGTAGCTAAAAGTATTGTAGCAAATAAAGAAACTATAACTGTAGAATCAAAAATCCTTATTTTTGTAATACAAGCAATCAATAAAATATAAAAAACTACAAGAAACAATGCATGATAAACCTTTGGAATATGAAATGTACTCCAATAAGTTGCGAAAACAAATAATATAAAAAATAAGGTTGATCTAATTTTATTTTGTATTACAAATCTTTTATTATCATATAATGCTTCAAAAATGCTTAAAAGAAGTAACGCTTCTATAATGTCTATTACTATTTCTTGTATGACATTATTCATAAATACCCCCCTTTTTATTATGGTATTTTTTATAAATGTTGTAAATTAAAAATCAATGTTTTCTGCAAGGATTTTTAATCACAACATTTATAAAAAGCTCATTTGTTATTTAAGGAGTTCATCAGGACATTTTGGTTGGTGGAAGCCAAAAAAACAGTTTGGAATCATAACTATTCCAGCTAAAAATAAAGATAAGTAACCTACTACTCTCATACTATTCTTTAATAATCCATTCTTAAAAAATTTCATTTTCCATATCCCTCCTAAAATAATGCATTTTGAAATAATGCATTTAAATTTATAAGTTCTACAATATATTGAATTTTCCTGCTTTTTTTTACAAAAAAATAAAACTTAAGAAAATTAAGTTTTATTTTCCTAAAGCTTTGGCAGATTTTTGGGAAGATTTGATAAATTAAGTTCATAATAAGCAACAATAAGCCTGTCCAGTTCCTGACTTACAGCCAATATTTCCTCATTAGTAAATTTGTCCGAATCTAACATGAAATTTAATTTATCTCTTACTTTTTCTAACACTTTTTTCATGCAATTTACATCATTACTAATTTATTATTAATTTACAACAACTTAGATATTATATTATAAAAATACAAATTGTTCAAAATAATTTCTTGATTTTTTATAGTTTTTAAATATATAAGGGTTATATAGATATTAAAAGGTGTGTTTGGGCAGGGTGGATTATACTTATCCATTCATTCCTTATCAAGGGTAAAGGCTGCGCCCGATTTAAATTATTTTTTCTTTTTTGATGGTAGAGCTGTAAGGGAAAAAATAATTTAAACCGCCCTTGACAATTCCCTTCTGGATTTAGTTTTCTTTTATTGCCCCAAACTACACTTTATTTGCTGTGGGAAGTCCTTTTAAGGATTAAGAGCCTATCCCTAAATAATTTTGTTCCTCATAAAATTGCAATATTTTTCATCATTTTATTGAATTCATAACCCATTTTTAAGGATTGCTTTTTAGATAGATAAACAATTGTTTTTAAATGCCTTAGAGTCCAAACAAGTATTTTTAATACTAATTATTAATTAAGTGTCCAACATTAAATATAAGTGCCGGATATTTTTATTTTCGTACCGGAATACCATGAATATACCTTTTTGGTAGTACTTAGTTCGCATAATTGGCAATTGTATCTATACTACAGTTAGTTAAAACATTTTGTAATGATTGTTCATCTGTAGTATTGACTTTATTGTGGCCTATAACAAGAATTTTCAAATTAGTCAATCCTTTCAATGAATTTATATCGCTAATTTGATTATTATCTAGCCAAAGATGCTGTAAATTAGTTAACCCATTTAATGCACTTATATTACTTATTGGGTTGGAACTTAAATCAAGCGTTTGCAAATTAACTAATCCTTGCAATGGACTGATATCACTTATTTTATTTGGATTAAAGGTGCCCGATTGGCCCAACATAAAGTTCAAATAAAGCTCCTTTAGATTTGTTGATTTCTTCAATGGACCAATATCGGTAATACCATCGTTTATTTTATCCAATTTATTGAAGATACTTTGCACTTCATAACACAGCTGCTGGTATTAGGCCTACTAAAACAGTAAAAAATATATTATGAAATTAAGAACATTATGTAAAACATATATTTATTGGTTAAGTTCATTCGATATTTAAATTAATAAATTCACATAAAGGAGAGAAAGTAAATGGATTCAATAACTAGCCTTGGAAATAGGTTATATGCTTTATATCTTCAAAATACTGAACAAAATTCAAATAATCAATCATTGACTGGATCACTTAATGATGATAGTGATTTAACTGCGTTAGATTCAACTAATTTCAGTCAAGAAAGTCTCAATCTATTAAATAGTTCTACACAAAACTCAACAAATCCACTGGATAGTTTAGTATCTAGTGGAACACTTACACAAACACAGGCCAATACTGTAAATAGTGCATTTCAGGCGGCACTACAATTAAATTTATCCGGGACTTATGGTAGCACACCATTTAATCCGATAACTAGTCTTGTAAATAATGGAACAATAACACAAGCACAAGCGACTGCAATATCTAATGCTTATCTGGCAGCATATCAATCTACAGCTAGTACATCAACAAATAGTACGTCTAGCGTGACCAATACAACTAATGCAGTTAGTACAGCTAATACTATTGAAGATAATGCTGAAGATATTCTTTTAGATGACCTTTCAGGTAATAACACAACAGCTGGAGAGAATTATATGGACACTAATTTTGAACCATTATTGGGGGATTCATCCAATGATACATTTTAAATTGCTACATTAAAAGAGGTTCAACGGATAGAAATTAAACTATCAGTAAAAACATAAAAAGTGTCTCGTCAATGGTGGGACTGAATAGATTTCTTTCTGTTCAGTTTTCTATTCGTATAATATTACTATAAAAGGTAAACAATAAAATTGTTGCCAAATTACCATAACAAGTGGTAGTATTATCGATACTTAACATCAATAAATATTTAGTAATTGAAAAACAAAAAAGTAAGTGCCTACCATAGGTGCTTATTTTTTTGGCCTAATACCAGCGAAGCTGCTATTACTGCAAAGTAAATGTAACTTATTTACAAAAGGTAATACCCCTAAGAGCATCTATTTACAAATCTAGATTTTGGTCTCTAGTTGAAACTCTAGCATATCCTATTTTCATGAAATTTACCTCCAGATTATTTTGAATATAATAAAATAGTCCTATAACTCAACTGCAAAGTCAAGTTATAGGACTTTATTTTTAGGATAAGTTCTAGGACTATTTTTCATCCTTTTTTATATGCTTCTAATGTTCTTAGAACAAGTCCGAAAAACCTTCGTTTTTAGTGTTTTTGACTCTAAAAAAATTCATTAACATTATAAAGCAAATTGGTATAGTTCTGTAATTGGGGTTCTATACGCAAAACCCCTCTTTCTTTAGACAAATAATTATTTTCACGGCCAAGATATAGTGCATCCAGGTAAGCAACCTGCTAACGTATTTTCATCACTCGCATTGATGTTATCATGCTCTAAATTAAGGTTCTGTAAATTAATTAAGTTACTTAATGCAATTACATTCATGATGCTGGTATTGTAAGCCAAATTAAGGTTCTGTAAATTAGTTAAGTTACTTAATGCACTTATATCCGTGATGTTATTGGAAGCCAAATTAAGGGTCTGTAAATTAGCTAAGTTTTCTATCCCACTAATGTCTTTTATATTGCAACCAGAAACATCTAAATCATTAATATTTTCAACGTCACTTTTATAAATAGTACCTGTAGATTTATTTATAGCTATTCTTATTACGTGTTCTAAGTTTGGATCTTTAAATGTTACTGTTGCTGCTACATATTTTGTAATTGTTCCAAGTGTTATTGAACCATCTGCATTAACTGTTACTGGTATTGTTGCTGCGGTGCTTCCTGATGCTCCATCTGTAACTGAAATTGTAGTTTTTCCTTCGCTTACTGATGTAATTACTATATCACCACCAGTAATTGCTGCTGTTGCTATTCCAGTATTAGTAGGTGTAGCTTTTGTCCCTACTACACCTAATGTAGCTACATCATTTGCTATTGAACTATTTGTCGTTGAGATAAATATTGGTGTTAATGGTACAGTATATCCACCGCCACCACTCACTGGCGTAGCCGGTGTTGAATCTGTTGGAACTGCTACTATTACTGTAGCATTACTAGAATTAGTAGCCTGTCCACCAACAGTTGCTGTTACACCTGATGTTACGTCTACAGTTGTTGGTCTAGTTTGTATTGTAGTTCCACTAGCACCTAGATTTGCAGTTGTAATAATTCCCGTTCCTGTAACTGCTATAGGCGCATTAACATTTAATGTTCCCACTGTTGTGCCTGATGGAATATTTATTTGCACTCCTGTCGCTTCTTTATTAACTAGAATAGTTCCTATTGAAGTTGCTTGTAGATCTAAATTTGCTCCTGCCCCTTCAACTGTTACATTGTTAACTTTACCTGTTCCTGTGATAGTTAAATCACTATTGGCGGTTATAGTCTGCAAAGTTGAACCTGCTGCTACAACCACATCTGATGGCTTTTCAGCTACTACATTATTGAAGGTACCTGTTAATGTTACTTCATTGCTAGCTGATGGTGCAGCTGCAGGAGATATTGTAACGCTAGCAAAAGGATTAGCATTTGTTGCATCTGCGGCTACCTCAAGTTGCGCTCCTGTAAGTACAATAGTGTTTGCTACGCTAGCATTTTCCTCTACAACAATATGAGCATCATTATTCGTATCATTTACATTAAGAGTAGTAATAGAAGAACTACCTGTAATATGTAATCTCTTAAGCCCCTAAATAGGTTTGGACAATTACATCTGTATTTATTATAATGTAGAAAGTGATTGGAGGTAAACTA
>NZ_JBJHZX010000077.1:0-9121 GCF_045310515.1 Candidatus Clostridium eludens
ACAGGAAGGTTAAGCTCCACAGTGCTGATGGTACTGCAGGGGAGGCTCTGTGGGAGAGTAAGTCGTCGCCAGGTAAGTTAATATGGCCAGATAGCTCAGTCGGTAGAGCAGAGGACTGAAAATCCTCGTGTCCCTGGTTCGATTCCTGGTCTGGCCACCAAAAGTTTCAGATAAAATCTGAAACTTTTTTTATTATATGCTAAAATGATAATTATGTATTATTTCAGTCAGATAAGGATATTTGTATATTTTCTAATGATTTGTTACAATAGGTAGTATATAAAGCTGAATGTAGTGTTCCAATAAAAAATAATGACTGAAGGTGACATAATGAATAAAATATTAAAGATAGGTAAAAAAGATTTTGAAATAGGAAAGAGAACTTATATAATGGGTATACTTAATGTTACACCAGATTCTTTTTCAGATGGAGGAAAATTCAACAGTGTAGAATTAGCTGTAGAACGTGCTAAACAAATGGAAGCAGAAGGCGCTGACATAATAGATATAGGTGGGGAATCTACAAGGCCAGGCCATAAGCCTATAACTCAGCAGGAGGAGTTGGAAAGAATTATTCCTGTAATAGGAACATTAGCAAAACATATAGATATACCTATTTCAGTGGATACATATAAATCAAAAGTTGCAGAAGAAGCATTAAATGTAGGTGCATCTTTTATAAATGATATATGGGGCTTAAAAAGAGATCCTCGTATGGCATCTGTGGCGTCCCATTATAAAGTTCCCTGTTGTATAATGCATAATAGGGATAATACAAATTATAATAATTTAATAGAGGACATATTAGATGATTTTAAAAAAAGCATAAATATGGCTTTAGAAGCAGGAGTAGATGATGAAAAAATAATACTGGATCCGGGTATAGGATTTGGAAAAAACTATGAACAAAATCTAAGTATTATGCGGAATTTAGAGAGATTTTCTGAACTGGGATATCCTGTACTTTTGGGAACCTCAAGAAAATCAATGATAGGAAATACATTAAACCTTAAAGTACATGAACGATTAGAAGGTACTATAGCTACTACAGTAATAGGAATAATGAAAAAATGTGATTTCGTAAGAGTTCATGATGTTATAGAAAATAAAAGAGCTGCTATAATGTCAGATGCTGTAGTCAGATAATATTCCAATCTTCTTCAAAGTGGATTATAATAAATTAGCTGTTTTTTAAAGTAGACAATTTGATGTGTTTTAAGGAGGTAAATATTGAGTGTGTTTTTCATACTCAATATATTTATATTATGGATGAAAATAAAATTAAAGAAGCTATAAAAATGATTATAGAAGCTATAGGAGAAAATCCTGAGAGGGAAGGACTTCAGGAAACTCCTGATAGGATTGCTAGAATGTACACGGAAATATTTTCAGGGTTAAATCAAGAACCAGAAGAACATTTAAAAAAAGTATTTACTGTAAATAGTGACGATATTGTATTAGAAAAGGACATTCAATTTTATTCTATGTGTGAACATCATTTTATGCCCTTTTATGGAAAGGCACATGTGGCATATATACCTAATAATAAAGTTGTGGGATTGAGCAAACTGGCAAGAACTGTTGAAGTCTTTGCAAGAAGACTTCAGCTTCAAGAAAGAATGACTGCTCAAATTGCAGATTCAATAATGCATTATTTGGAAGTAAAAGGAGTTATGGTTGTTATAGAGGCAGAGCATATGTGTATGACTATGAGGGGAATAAAAAAACCAGGAAGTAAAACTGTTACAGTTGTTACTAGAGGAATATTCAAAAGTGAAACTAAATTTAGAAGTGAAGTTTATGAAATGATAAAAATGAAATAGAAGGTAGGTAAATTTTTGAATAGAGTAAACACTATCCTAAATAATCAAAAATTTTGTAAATACCTGCACAGAATTTCTCAAATGGAAAAACATCGAGAATTTTGTAAACATGATATGTGTCATTTGTTAGATGTAGCTAGGATTGCTTATATAATGGTATTGGAAAATAATATTGACATAAAAAAGGAAACTATATATGCAGCTGCTTTATTGCATGACATAGGAAAGTGGATGCAATACGACAATGGAATATCCCATGAGTTAGCTAGTGCCAAATTGGCTGAAGATATTTTAATGGAATGTGGTTTTATGAAAGAGGAAATACAGCAAATTCTAAATATAATACTAAGTCACAGAAAAAAAGATCCTAATAATTTGATAAACAATATATTTTATTCAAGTGATAAAATATCTAGGAATTGTTTTGATTGTAAAGCTATTTCCAAATGTAATTGGTCAGAAAAAAAGAAAAATCATAGTATTAAATATTAATGAGACTTAGTTAGAGGATGGTGGCATATGGATATTATCTATATTAAAGATTTGGAAGTATATGCGTATCATGGAGTAAATCAAGCCGAAAAGGATTTAGGCCAGAGATTTCTAATATCTTTAAAAATATTTGTAGACTTAAGTGAAGCAGCAGATAAAGATGACTTGAATAAAACTGTGAACTATAGCGAACTATGCTTTGAAATAGAAGAGGAATTTACAAGGAAAAGATATAATCTTATTGAAAGATCGGCTCAGGCATTGGCAGATTTTATATTGAAAAAATATGAGATAGTGGAACGGGTAGTGGTTAAAGTAAAAAAACCTTGGGCACCTATAGGCAAACCTTTAGAGTGGGTGGCAGTAGAAATAGATAGATGTTGGCATAGAGCTTATATCGCTGTTGGTTCCAATATGGGAGATAGAGAGCAAAATATAAAGAATGCAATATGTGAAATAGATTGTTCCTCTCATAATAAGGTTACGAAAATATCCAAATTATATGAAACTAAACCTGTAGGATATATAGAACAGGCAGATTTTTTAAATGGAGCTGTAGAAATAAAAACTTTAATGGAACCTAAAAAATTAATGAGGTTTTTGCTAGAAGTAGAAAAAGCATTAAAACGTGAAAGAACTGTAAAATGGGGACCAAGAACCATAGATTTAGATATAATTTTATATGATAACATAGTAACATGTGAAGAAGAAATTATTATACCCCATCCTAGAATGCAGGAAAGATTATTCGTATTAAAACCTCTATCTGATATTGCACCTTATATTATTCATCCAATTTTAAATGCTAGAATTATGGATTTAACAAGGGAATTAGAAAAAATGGAAAAGTTATAAAAAGTTTAGGACTTTTGAACTATATAGGTTTTCGAAAGTTCTAAACTTTTTTATGTAAGTGCCTACTTTTTCAAAATGTAATTGAGAGCAGGATCTTTCTTGTTTAAATAGTCTTCTATTGATACTTCAATTATTTTATCTGGTGTAAAAGTACTGCTATTATCTGTGGAAGTTTTATTAAATTGTGTGGAGTATTGTATTTGTATTCGTGAATTAGGAAGGATAAAACTTTTCACAGAACCATAATGATTTGGTTTACCGCTTGTCTCTTCACCTATAAAAGTTGCATTAGTTTCTTTTTTTAATGTAACAGCATTAATTATAGCTGATGAAAAGGTATTCCTTCCTACTATAACAAAAAGATGATCTTTATTGTTTAGTTTTTTGTCTTTTATCCAATCTATAATAGGATTTATATATTTATCGCTGCCACCTGAATTATCTCTTATGTCAATTACAAATTTGTCAATGGCATGGGTATCCATGAATTTAATCATTTCAGTTGTAAAATCTTCTATTGTTTTAGAATTATCATCTTCTTCACATTTATTGTATTTAAAATATAAGGTTTTTTCATTGTATATGTATTTGTACCAATAATTTAAATTGTTTTGCTGCATATACAGAGGATATGAAGTATCAAATTCACCTTTTATAATAAATTTTCCTGTGGAATTTTTACTGTTTATGGCATTTATATTTAAATCGAAAATCTGTTCTTCATTGTTTTCAAAAGTAAAAACAGCACTTTTTATATTGGATACAATATTTAGGCCGTGAAGAATTTCAGCATTCATAAGGTATTTAGGCATATTTTTTTTTACCACAGCTTCGTTATCATTGACGATTAATGGCAAAATAGTTTCTTGGATTTTTTGTACATTCATTCCATTTATTTTTACAAGTTTTGAGTAAAGGGCTTTCTTATATTCAGGTATAGTATTTACAACATATATCCCTTCTTTAAAGTAATAAAATTGTATTGGGTATATGGTTAAAGCTTCTTTGTAGAGCGATGTATGGGTGTCTCCTATACTAGCTACTATTCTATGAATACCTACTAGAATTTGGTCATCGTTTAGTTTGTCTACAGAGTTTTTTAAAGTATTTACTTCAGTATTAAATTGCTCTTCATTAATTTTAAGAAATAGATCCACATGTTTTTTAGGAAGAGCTTTTTGCATATAACTTAAGTCTTTTTGCCATTTTGCATTTCTATCACCACCTAGATATTCAGATTGACAACCAGTAAAAAGTGTGTTAAGAGAAATTAATAGAAAACAAAAATTAATTTTTATAAATTTATTCATTATTAAACTCCTTTTTAGTTAGCACAAATTTCAATTTATCTCATCCTTACAGAATTGGTACATAGCAGTAGATAGAAATAAAATAAAACATAAAATACTACAAATTATAATATAGTTTAATTTGATATACTTTAAGTTATAAAAATATGCAGATGAAAGATAAGGTGATGTTAATGGAATGTATTTTAAATTTCCTAGGTCATTATGCATTAAGAGACTGCTTAGGATAAAGGATAATATCCCATATGAAGAAGGTACTATAAGATTTCTGCTTATATTTCCGACCAATACAGGAATAGGCATTAGTAGAATTTGAAAAAATAAAGAGCAAGTATTGGCTTTTATATCTTTCATTACCAAACTTCCTTGTGGAAAAATGCCATTTAGAAAATAATAGCTTAGAGGAATAGATATAGTTTCAATGGCATATGTAAAAAAAATAATTATATACAGGGTTATTAATTTTGACATAAAAATCCTTAACCTGCTTATGGGATAAGTGTACAATATATTGGCAGTCATATCTGTAAATTCTCTTGAAAAAATGTAAGCTGCTATTGTTGAAAATACAACTGCATATAACATTAAAAAATTTATCTGTTCTATATTATAAGCAAATTTTTCAAAAGACATATCATGTTCAGTTATTAATCTTGCCAGAAACATAAATATTGTCATAAGTGTTCCGCAAATAAAAACTATAGGTATAATATAAGTTTTTTTTAGTTTTAAAAGTTCTGAATATATTATATTTGACATTTAAATTCCCCCATTGAACTCAATTTATATCTACGTGTTTATAGTGATAGACACATATAAACATTGACATTCCAAAAATTAAAACAGCATTTATAGTAACTATTACAAAGTCTATAGGATCTCCGATGTGAAAATAATATATAGGAAGTGCAGGAAGTATCAAAGGAGACATCTGCATATATATACCCATTAACAGGAGAAACGTAGAAGATGCAGCTGCCAGTATGCCGTATACTACAGGGAAAATAATATTTTTAGTTATATTTCCAATCAGTATGGGAATAGGAATCAATAAGAATTGCATTAACATGGAATATACGTTGGCTTTTATGTCAGTTGTAATAAAATTTTTAGAGGGAAACTCACCCCAAGATATATAAAGAGTTATATATGTAGCAACAAATTCAAGAAAATATACAAACACAATTAATATATATATTGTGTATAACTTGCCTATAAATATTTTTGTTCTGCTAATGGGATAGGTATATAATGTGTTAATGGTCTTATCCGTAAATTCTCTCGAAAAAATATAGCTTGCTATTAATGCAAAAAAAACTATGTATAAAAGCTCAAAACAAATCAGTTCTATATTTATCCTATAAGTTTTGATAAGATTAGCTCTCAATGTATCTGAAATACTACTGTAATCGTCTGAAAGTGATATAATACATTGAAAAACAGGAATCAAAATTGAAGTAATCAGGGTCAAGATAATTACATAGGATTTTTTTAATTTTAAAAATTCCGAATATATTATATTAAGCATTTAATCTCCCCCTGTAAGTTTTAGAAAATAATCTTCTAGGCTATCTATTTTTAAGCATAGCTCATTTACAAATATATCATTTGAAACAAGAACTTTATTTATATTTGAAGCCTCCTGAAGTTTTTCATAAACCCTTAAATTATTTTTTTCCCATATGACATAATCTTTTATATTGAGTTTTTCCTCTAAAATAAAACAAGCTCTTTTATCATTATCTACTTTGATACTTATATAATGTCTGTTTCTTTTTTGAAGCTCATCATAGGGTATTTCTTCTAAAAGTATACCTTTATGAATTATTCCAATTTTTGTAGCCATTTGTTGGATTTCGCTTAATATATGACTGGATATTAAAAATGTAATATTTTGTTTGTGGGCTAAATCTATAACTAGTTCTCTTATTTCTTTTATTCCTAGAGGATCAAGACCATTTGTGGGTTCATCTAATATTAAAAATTCAGGATGATGTAAGAGGGCTCTGGCAATTCCAAGTCTTTGCTTCATGCCAAGTGAAAATTCTTTTACTTTTCTATTTTCCACATCTTCTATACCTACTATTTTTAAAGAATGTTTTATGGAGCTTTTTTCCTGAATGCCCATCATGCGTCTATGTATTTCTAAATTTTCCTTTGCCGTGAGATTTGGGTAAAATCCGGGATATTCTATTATAGATCCTATTCTTTGAAGAAGGTTTTTATTTTTACTTGATGTTTTTTGTGAAAATAATTCTATTTGTCCACAGGTTGATTTTATAAGTCCCATTATCATTCTTATGGTAGTAGTCTTGCCTGCACCATTTTCACCAAGAAAACCATATATATCACCTGTTTCTATAGTCATATTTAAGCTATGAACTGCATAAAAATTTTTAAATTTTTTAGTTAAATCATAAGTTTTCAGAATACTAGCCATTTACTTACCTCCATATTATTTCTGGTTCATCTATCTAATCATTTTATATAAAAAGGATTATGTTTATAATACAACATAATCCTTACATGCTATTTACACAGTTCTTACAATTTTCTTACATCTTTGGGAAGTGTAAATTTAAATTCTGTTTTTTTAAAAGGGACACTGGATACGGAAATTGTACCATCTAGAGATTCCAGCAATTTTTTAACTATACTGAGGCCAAGACCACTACTTCTTGAATTTGATTTTCTAGATTTTTCAATGGTGTATAATCTATCAAATATATAATTTATTTCGTCTTTAGGTATTCCTAAACCATTATCCCATATTGATATAAAAACTGTATTTTGGGTATAGGATAGGTTAATGCATATTTTTGTACTGTTTTTTCCATGTTTTAAGGCATTACTTATAAGATTATTTAAAATTCTATTTAAAGCCTTTTCGTCTGCATTAACATATACATCATCTTTTGGAAAATTTAATTTAGGTTCTATACCTGCCCTTTTAAATTCATTAAAAAAGAAAACAAGCTGTTGCCGTATAATTTCACATATATTAATTGATTTTATTTCCAGTTTAAAGTCTTTTGAATCCATCTTTGAAATTTGAAAAAACTCCTCCAACATATCATAGAGACAATTTCCCTTAGTATAAGCTATTTTTATATAACGTTTTCTTTCATCTGGACTTAAATCATAATCATTCAATATAAGTTCCATGTATCCAAGAATTGAAGTAAGTGGAGTCCTCAGATCATGCGATATATTTGATATTATTTTTTTTCTGGATTCTTCACTTATAATATTTTTTTTTTCGATAGCTTGAAGCTTCTCTATAAGGTTATTTATTTTTATAGTTAACTTACTAAAACATTTTATATGGGTTTGAAGTCTTATTCTTTGATTTAAGTTTCCATTAAATATATCATCAATATATTTACATATATGATTTATATTTTTATAAAAACATGCCAATAATATTGAAAGAAAAATTATTATAAATATAAGAATGTAAATAAATATGAGCATATTATTCACCAAACTTATATCCTATTCCCCAAACAGTGGATATGTATTTGGGGCTATTTGGATTGTCTTCAATTTTATTTCGTAATCTTTTTATATGTACCATGACAGTGTTGTCATCATGTATATACTTGTCCTTCCATACATTATTGAATATTTGGGCTTTTGTAAATACTCTGTCTGGATTTTCAAGAAAAAGCCTTAAAAGTTGAAATTCTTTTGGGGTTAAATCCAATTCTGTATTTTTTTTAAATACTTTGTAATTTAAAGTGTTCAATTTAAGCTCTGCATACTGCAAAACTAAATTTTTAGGATGATTTTTATTATAGCTTATATATCTTCTAAGTTGAGATTTAATTCTTGCAGTTAGTTCTTTAATAGAGAAAGGTTTTACAATGTAGTCGTCTGCACCCATACTAAGGCCTACAATTCTGTCTGTTTCTTCATCTTTGGCAGATAAGATTATAATGGGCACTGTGCTGGTCTCCCGTATTTTTCTCAGAACTTCTATACCGTCAATGTATGGCAGCATTAAATCAAGAATAACTAATTGAAAAGTATTATCATATTCATTTATTGCCTCTTTTCCATTAAAAACTTGTATTGTATTATAATTTTCTTTCTTTAAAGTATCACAAATCAAGTTGTTTATTTCTTCGTCGTCCTCTACAATCAATATTTTAGACACATTCATTTGTGTAAACCTCATTCCTTGTAATTAATTCTTTAGTATAGATTATAACATATTATATTTTTAATATTATTATTTGGATTCCATGAATAAGCTACAGGAAAAAGGGGGAGGATATAAATAAACTTATCCAGGAGTATCTGTAGTAGAAACTTCTTGGAATATTTAATAAGAACAAGATATGAGGATTTATGTCAGTGTTATTGTGTTTTACTGAAAAACTTACTAAAATGCATGGTGATATAATAACACCTGTTGTGTTGAAATTAGTCTAAAAAAGTTAAATTAACAAAATTTGTTAATATAAAAAAATTGATAAAAAATGTTGACAAAGATAATTTCAGATGATATACTATAAAAGCTGCTTAAGTAAACAGCAGTTCACAAATAACAAAATTAATGTAATGATCCTTGAAAATTAAACAGAATAAAGAATATAGGTAAACTTATTTATAAGAATAAACCAGCAATTCTTTTGA
>NZ_JBJHZX010000078.1:0-8652 GCF_045310515.1 Candidatus Clostridium eludens
TTAAGGCGGTTTTCTACATAATTTTATCCTGTAAATGTTTTATACATTAATTTACATTAAACTGTCCATACGTCAGACGTTTACATAGCAGCTTTAAAGATATTCATTATATCTACAAAAGTTCCTCTCCTTGGATTTGTAACGGTAGTTATATCTTTTTCGGCATTTTTAGAGAGCATTTCCAAATCATCCTCATCTACTCCAATGGAACTCAAATGTATTGGAAGGTCAATATCTTCAGATAGATTTTGAATACTGCGCTTAATTTTACTAACAGCATCTAGTTTGTCATTTACTTTCAATCCCATAGCTTCACTGATTCTAAAAATTCTTTCCTCTGGTATTGATACCGAATTAAACTCTAACACATGAGGTAGTAAAGCTGCATTACAAGCTCCATGTATTTCCTCATAAAGTGCACCTATCTGATGAGACATGGAATGAACATATCCCAGCCCTGCATTGTTAAGAACCATTCCACCCATAACACCAGCAAACATCATTTTTTCTCTAGCTTCCATATCACTACCATTGTTATATGCTCTCGTTAAATATCCAAAAACCAACTTTATGGCGTTAATTGCCAAAGTATCTGTAATAGGTGAAGCCTCAATGGAGGTAAAGCCCTCTATTGAATGAGTTAAAACATCAATGCCAGAACTTGCGGTTATTCTGGGATACATGGTTGTCATAAACCTAAGATCATTTACAGATATTATAGGCAGCATTTTAGGATCTGTAATAACCATTTTTACTCTTCTGCTATCATCTCTTACAATTGTGGAATTAGTTACTTCAGAGCCTGATCCAGAAGTAGTATTTATTGATATGACTGGCAAACTAGGTTTTGTCATTTTTTTATATCCTTCATAATCTGCAATAGATCCACCGTTGGTTGCCACAACGGCTATACCTTTTGCACAATCATGATTGGTTCCACCTCCAATAGATATGATAAAATCATAGTCTTTTTTTACTATGTTTAATCCTTTTTTAAAATATGTAAGAGCATCTTCCACAAATGAAATTGTACAATCTGGATGCAAGATACCATCAAATATATCATAAGAGATAAACAAGTCCTTTAATATTTTTTCAACTACTTCAACATGGCCAAGGCTTATTATATTTTTATCTGTAACAATCAGAGCTTTACTTAATTTATATGGCAATAGTTCTGTAGATAAATCTTTAATAGCTCCTACACCAATAAGATTTATTGCAGGTGAACGAAAATCATGAGTATTCTCCAATAAAATCCCTCCAAATCATAAATATGTATTGATTTTATTTTTTCTATTTATCAAACTCATTATGTATAAAATATTAATTATTATAGATTGAAGCTATTGAGTTTACAGGATTTAAGCTTTAAAAGTGTAATATAAACTTGAAAGGTGTCTTAGGGAAGAGCCTCGCATACTGAAAAGTAGCTTCTATAAGGCGAATTTTAATGCTCGTAGAAAGCATTGAGCACAATAAAAAACATTATGATTTTTTAGATTAATACATAAAATTAAATTTACCACTTCATTATATAAATAATGCTATAAACAAAGTATTATTGAGATATACAATTATATGTTTATTGCAATAATGATATTGAGTATGTAAAAGAAAATAGTAAATTAAAATATCCGTCTACCATATGTATAAAATTATTGAAATTTTTTAACGCTTTTAAGAAGTAAATCTTCATTCGAAATTTCAATGTGAAAAATATGCAATTAGTATAGTGCAATAGAAAAAATCTAATTCAATTATCAGAGTTTATGGGTTGTTTGAATGTATACAAGAAGACCCCTAATAGGGAGTCACTAAAAAGGTCATGAGTGGTAGCGATTTTCTTGATCTGATTTTAATTTTTAATATTAATAGTAAATCTATATTAATTGGTAGGTTTAAACTAGGGCGTGTCTGAAAACTCAAAAATGAATAAATAAAATTGCTAAACAACAGAAAAGTAAGAGGAATATATGCCAATGAAAGGCTATTTTGTGTTAGTAGATTACATTAATTGGACTATTTGTATAGTAAAAAAAGTTTTCAGACACATCCTAAAGTACAAAATAAATAAAAATGCTATATAAGTTGTTGAAAAACAATAGTTTTATGGTATTTTTATTTCTATAAATACAGAAGATAAAAGAAGAATAATTCAGTTTATAATACTCCTATATTTTTATTTAAATAGTTAAGGTAAGTAATCATTGTATCATTTTTAAAATTTATTAATTTAATTTTAAAATAAAAATGATATAGTTTATATAAAAACTAAAGTATATGGTGAAATGGATATTTATGATGAAAAATTTTAAAATGGGTATATTATCAATTTTAATTATTATAATTACATTTATAATAACTAAACAATTTTTAATGCTACATAAAGGATTCAAAAATATTGAGATCCCTACTAGAGAAAGTAGACAATTTGGAAATATGAGTACTTATAAATGGTTGACTGTAAAGAAATTATCTCACAAATATAATATAAGCCAGCAGAAGATATTTAAAGCTCTCCAAATTATTCCTCATAATGATGATGAAAATATACCAATTATTGAATTAGCTAAAAAGTATAATAAAACTCCGGAAGAAATGAAAAAGAACCTAAGGAAAGTCATAGAGAATCATAGGAATTTAGAAGGTAAAAAAGATGAGTAATTTTACTAATTTACTAATAATATATTTTAGAAATTATAACATCTGGTTTTTAAGTATATTGATTATATTTGGATGTATAGGAATCCCAGTAGGATCAAGTTTGGTAGTGAGCTTTTGCTTATGCCGGCGAATTCAATATAGTTATTCTTTTACTAGAAATTTGGTTTTTTTCATGTATTGGTGATAATATTGCTTATCTTATTTGGATGGTTGTAGGAAATAAGTTTTTAAGTAAATCTTCAAGAATAAAAACTTATTTTTCACCTAAAATAACAAAAGCAGGAAATTACTTAAAAAAACACGGTAAAGGAACAGTTTTTTTTACTAGATTTTTAATATCACCTATGGGACCCTCTGTTAATGCAGCAGCAGGTATTACAGAGTACAAATTGGTGACTTTCAACTTGTTTGTTGCTTTAGGTGAGTTATTATGGTCGTGTATATACTTAGGGTTGGGATATTGGTTTGGCGATTCCTGGGAAGTCATAATTCCCATGGTAATACAAACTGGGGAATTTTTAACTTATGCAATTATTCTAATTATTACTGTATACTTTTTTATTAAAATGATTAGAACAAACACAAGAAAAAGGTAATGCCAACTGCTGTTTGATATTTTAAATACCATTTGTTTAGCGTTAAAATTTAATAAATAAGCAATCATCTTAAGAAGTCCTAATATCAAACAAATTTTATAGTATAATAAGGTAACTATTAAATAAAGAAAGTTTTAAATATGAAAGCTGGATATATAAGAATTTCTACCATTGAACAAAACGTAGCCAGCCAATATGAAATGTATGATGATTCTTACTCTTATGGCATCAATAACAGACGGGAATTTAATAGAAAATTCAAATTGTTTAAGGATAGGAGTTAAGCCTAAAACTAAATTCGAATAATTATCAGCATCAAATTAAAACATAGTCTTAATTTAAAATACTATTAAAAACTTTAACACGATTTTAATTGCTATATGCGCATAATAGGTATATAATGGTAAACGTTGAATGTTGAAAGAAGGTGAAAAATTGAATAAGAAATCAGTATTAATAACACCTGACATTATTGAGGAATGTCTATGCGAATCACTTGATATTCTTGAAGAAGTAATCCCTCACATAGAAAAAACCAAGAAAAAATCATTGAAAAAGTCATTAAAATAACCCTATAGTACAAGGTTTTTTTTTTATTTTAATGAAAATCACATCTAAAACAACTTCCATAGCTTAAATGTCTTTTATGTGACTTTAAGGTGCAACCATATTTTTCCTTCTTAACAGTTTGGTTTACATTATAGTATATAACATCCATTTATATACTAATACTTATACCAAGCAGTAACTTTACATAAGTCAAAAACATTAGTTTAAAAAATACAGTGTTTTACTAAAAAGTTATAACTTTTATATAAAATATTCTTAACTTATTGACCTTCTTATATGCTATTAATTATATGCAAAATTATACAATTGAATTGTAGTGTCTCAATACAATAACTAATACAGATGAATAACTTTCTTATTCCCCCTTTTTGGAAGGGATGGGCAAGAATATTCTCTATGTGAATTTTAAATATTAACTGTCAGACGAAAAATAAACCTTAGAGCAACGTGAAAACCGAGCTAGAATTTGTTTTTGTAAAATAATGACGAATGAAAGTTAGGGGGGGTATTGGTTCCTTTTGTAGAAGTTTTAGAAGAAAGGAGACGATATTGATGATAGATTTATCGAGAAAACATATATGCCCAGTGTGCAAAAGAGAATTTAATTGGAGAGCAACTACAGGAATAAATCCTGAATTAATGGCAAAGAAAAGGCTTAATACAACCGAGGAAATCAAGATTGAATTTTCAGAAAGTTATTCAAATAAAATCAAAGTCCCCTATACCACTATGCGGAAATGATACAGGGGACTAATCTTAGTTTTGAGATAAGATCATATTATATATATTCTTTGACATAATAAAATATGCCAATTGTATTTAACTGATTAAAATCCACCTGTATTGTCTAAGGCATAATACAGGTGGATATATGTAATTACAATGAAACATGAAAAAATTATTGAGTAGTTATACCTGGTTTGTCAAAAATGGCAATATTAAATGTTATAAATTATATTGTACAGAGATGCTAGTCAAATATAAAAAACAATTATGGACTAAGAAATACACATTCTTACTCCATAATTATTAAATTTCTGCCTATTATTGACGCCCATAAGAAGTAAAAATACTCCACAATATTATTGGGTGAGATAATTCCCACACAAATATATATTTAAGTGCATATACTGTGTTGACCGTTGATTTATTGCTCTAAAAATAAATTATAAGAAACTTATTTAAATTTTATGTGTAAAAGGTAGTGAAGACTAATGATTTCAAATACCGTGGAAAATGAAGATAACAAGATAAAGATTTCTCCTACAGAAGACTTAATGCGAGAGCATGGTGTTTTGCACCGTATATTGTTAATTTATAAAGATACATTAAAATATTTAAAGGGACAAAAAATTACCTACAAAGTTAATATTTATTCAGTTATTTATGATGCTGCTATCATATCACAACAATTTATTGAAAATTACCATCAAAAACTAGAGGAAAAGTATGTTTTTCCTAAATTCTCAAAAAATCTTAAATATAGCATACTTATAAACACACTTCTAAGTCAACATAGTGCAGCACAAAAATTAACAAATAACATACTCTATTATTTATCGGCAAAAGATGTTTGTTCTTATGAAAATAAACTCCAATTAATTCGGTTACTATCATTATATATAAATATGTATGAGCCTCATTCTGCTCGAGAAGATACGGTTGTTTTTCCTGCATTTCATGAATTAGTAAATCTAGAAGAGTTTAAGAAATTAGGAGATCGCTTCGAGGAAATAGAAGAGCAGAAATTTGGCAAGAACGGATTTAAACATATAGTTAATAAAATTGCCAAAATCGAAAACGTATTAAGTATTTACAATTTAGCTCAATATACTCCAATTGTGAGTTTATAATAAAATTGTATCATTCAGAACAAAGTTATATCAAAATAAACTTGAATTATGACACAAAAACACCCCAAAATTCCAACTTGAATAATGCGGTGTTATGAATAATTGTTCAGTTTTTCAATTTTTGCGTTAAATAATAATGTTATGATATAAAAAACTAATATTTAATTTTACAGCCAGCTTACAATATTTTCAGAAATATCTTTTCTTTTGGATTTTAAATTATTTCTACTTGAATATCCAACGGATATAACAGCCATTAACTGTAAATCATTTGAAACACCTAATAATTCTTGTACCTTATCTTCATTTTTTAATATTTCTCCAATCCAGCAAGTACCTAAACCAAGTTCATGTGCAGCAAGCAGCATATTTTGTATTGCAGCTCCAATTGATTGAGCATGTTTTAAGTAAATGTTTGGCACTTTATCATCTAAAGATTTGGTATCTAAAAATACTGCTATCAAACAAGGGGCATTTTCCACCCAATTATGGTATACAGTAAGAGAAGATAATTTTTTTATTAGTTCTTTATTGTTCATTACTACGGAGAATCTCCATGGTTGTATATTGTTACCAGATGGAGCCCAACTAGCTGCAGTTAATAATTGTATAATATCATTTTTACTTACTTCTTCTGAATTATATGATCGAACACTTCTACGATCTAATATACATGATATTACTGAATTCATTTTAACTCTCCTTTTAGATATATATTTTTTGTAGTTTTTTCAACTTTTGTTACTTCAGAATAAATTACCTCTACGACTTAACCAAATAATACCACAAGTAAATTGTTATTGAGACAGATAATTATATGTTTATATAAGGAACTATACATTAAATCCATAGTGTCTAATTATGGTAAGATATCCAAAGCAAATTTCCAAACCACGGGATTTACTTTGCAATTCACAAAAGATACCCTTTTATTACCCTTAGAATATGCGCCCTGTCGGGACGCGCCACAAATGCTCCCTCTACCTCATTTTGAACCTTTAACTACAATATCAACAAGAAGGGCTAACATAACTTCCCTAGTTTCCAACAAATATTCTTATATCTATATCTTATTGGGGTCTAAATGAAGTTCGTGTATTAGCACCTCCTGCGCTTACATCTACATCTACCTGATATCCAGGCGTAGCTGTTCCTATCTTAATTGGAATAACTGCTCTCCTATTACTTCCAATTGTACCTGTGTATGTACTATCTGTTGTGTCATAATGACATACAGCTGTGACCTTTGCGCCCGCCGAACCAGCAACGGTTAAATTTATTGTAGAATTTTGAGTGGGACCGTAATTGTCTAAAAAAGCAGTTATTTGATTATTAATCGGTTGTTGTGTAGTTGCCTTTGCCGAATTAATGCTATTCTGCAAAGCAGAAAGGTCGTTTTGTAAAGCTACAAAATCACCTTGCAAATTTTGAGGCATAGATATACTGATATAATTGGTACTATTGGGGTTTACAGGCGTTACATTGCCAGATACTTGCGGTGGCTGCCAATTTGAAGCAGTAAACCTTTGAATCTGATCTTTGAAATATGCCTGTTGTGAACTGTAATCCAAGTATTCAGACATAAAAAATACAAAAAAACATATAGCAGTAGCTAAGCCATATACGATACCAGCCTGCCACTTTTCCCTTAAAAGTATCGGCTTAGTCAAAACCGATATTAATAGCATACTTAAAAACACAATTCCAGCACCATAAAACACCCACTGTATCATAGCACTCTCCCCCTACTAACATCATACTAATTATGCATATTATACTACATCTTGATGATTATTGTCATAATTAGACCTAAAAAATAGGATACGGATTAATTTGTATTTTTGCTCCTGTAGACAATGTCAATAAAAGAATAAAAAGTAATGAACGAAGAATGAAGCTTAGATACACTTCTATAATAATTACTTTTTTATCAAGTGTAGCATCTTACTTCATACCACATGGATTCTTAATTTTCTTATTTTGTTCAACAACTAGAGTGTCTTCACTCTAGTTTCAGACTGTAGACAAATGGTATATTTTCAAAAGTGAAAATATACCATTGGGTTTATAGTGAAAAGATATGTATGCTTTAAAGCATATTTTATAAGATATAAGCAAACCTCGCCTTCTTTTCCAAAGCCTGTTTGTCAATTTCTTTAAATTCATACATGCCAAAGTAAGCGTGACTTCCATCCTTACTTTGGCCAAGCTTCTTAAATGTGTAAATCTCATACCGTGCTTTTCTTTTGCATCTGCAAATACACGTTCGATTGTTTCTTTTCTCCTTTTATATACACTTTGAACATACCTCTCATGTCTGAGGTGTTCGGCTTCCTCTAAATAATTTTTCCATATATGTCTAATAACAACCTTTTGTTTGTTTTTACTGTTAGTACACTTATTTGCGAAAGCACAGCTTTCGCAATCATGGCAGTTAGATTTATATTCTCTATACCCATCTCTGTTTGTTGTTGAGTATTTTAATATTTTATCATTAGGACATATATAACAGTCGTTAAATTCGTCATATACATATTCATATTTTTTGAAAAAACCTTTTTTAGTCATAGGGCGTTTATAGGGCATTGACGTCAGGACATTTGAATCCAATATAGTTTTAGCAATGCAGGGATTTTTATATCCCGCATCTACTGCAATGGCAATCATTTTATCTCCAAATTTTGAATACACCTTGTTGTAAACATCATAGAAACTAATACTGTCATGAATATTTCCAGATGTAACTTCAAAACCTAAAATAAAATTAGCATCGTCACATGCAGTATGGGCTAAATAAGCAAAGCATTTTTCTTTTTCGCTTTTATAGAACATTCCACTTTCTTTGTCAGTAGTACTTTGCACAATTTCCTTAGTTTCGGATTAACCCCTTCATTTTGGACAGAATCTAATAAATTCTTCATTTCTATTAAATTTAGACCCTTATTTGAATATTTGTTAGGTTTTCT
>NZ_JBJHZX010000079.1:0-8466 GCF_045310515.1 Candidatus Clostridium eludens
ATAGTTTACCTCCAATCACTTTCTACATTATAATAAATACAGATGTAATTGTCCAAACCTATTTAGGGGCTTAAGAGTTATGAGTTATCTAATATATTAATTAACAGATTTTATTAATTTACATAAAGAGGATTGCTTATGCCTCGAAATTCGTTTTGGAAATCTTCTTAGTGTATTTTCATAAATTGAAGTTGGATCATTACTTGTCGTGGTAAATGATTCACCATCCGTGCCAAGTTCAGAAGGATAAACCACGATATCTCCATTACTTGATACCATAGCGATAGGTTGAACAGTATTATCAGATGCATTCAATGTTTGACCATTAACCATCGCTGACTGATATTGTACAGTACCCATATTTGCCAAAGGAAGAAGTTGGTCGTTTTCATCGGAAGGATCTTCACTAATCCATTCTGCTGATGTTCCAATTTCTTGAGCATAAGAAGAATCTAACGTGGTAGATATTGTTTGAGTTCGTGTTTGGCCGTCAGGGGTATTTACAGTGAATGTTAAATTCCATATAGAACTTGACGATTCAGCTATACTAACTTTAATAGCTGAACCAATAGGAACACTTGTTACATCTTGAGCAACGTCCGGTAGCTGTTCCCAAAACACCTCTGCTGTAGGTTGGCCATTTTCCATTTGCTCTGTGGTTCCCATTTGAAGGAGATCTGTAGTATTTGATCCTCCCAAACCGATCCACTGTGCAGCAGCTGCATTTTGTTGGGTTGATGAAATATTAGGGACTGTCCAACTGCCAGAAATGCTAGTATAACCACTATTAAATGTAGGTGTAACTATGTATCCTGCCCAATTACTTGATTCTTCTGTGTCATCCGGAAAACTTATAGAGGTTATTGATGAGGCCTCTACATTCAGGATTAGTACAACATCCCCACTATATCCATTAACCGTACCGTTAAAAGTGAATGTACCTGGCTGACTTGTATCTACTTGATTATCCCATGTAACAGATACATTTTCTGTGCTTCCATCACTCATAATGGCTCGTACAGTAGTTGGCAAACTATAGCTATCATTTTGATTTACAGTTACAATTATATTGCCTATCGTACTTATAGTAGGCGTAGTTGCTGGGTTAACAGTGAATGATGATGCACTTACTGCAATTCCTCTCTGATAAGATACTGAATCAACAACACTTTGAGCAGCCGATGTTGTTGCTACTACTGGTACTGTCAATGTAACGACATCTCCATTAGTACTAATAGCTGTAGGAGTTACTGTTGTAGCTGTTGCTCCGCTTATTGATTGAGTTACAGCAAAATCGCTAAGAGCTGGTGTCGTTGTTGGTGCGCCACTTAACCTTACTGCTATTGTTCCATTAGTAGCACTCACTGAAGAAACAGTTGCACCTGATTGTGGAGTATAACTTGTTGGTGTATCATTTTGTTCTATATCTGAATATATCGTCTCTATTGTTGCTGTAGGAGTGGCAGCAAATTGCTTATTTGCATCTGATGCATTATATATTTTACCGCCTACTTCATAACCATAGCTACTCATGTTTAATATAAGATCAAAAAGAGTTGTTCTATTGTTAAGTAATATATTACTTATGCTTCCTTCGTCCGTAACAGGCGTAGTAGATATATTATATATATCACCCTCTTTTGCATAAACAACCCCGCCTAATGAAGCTGCAATTATTATAGCTATTGCAATCTTTGACAATTCCATACATACTTTTTTACTTATCATATATAGTTCCTCCTTGTGTATCCAACCGAACATAATTAAAACAATTCCATATACCTTTTTATTGAATAGTATTATCAAATCTTTTTTGTTATTGCTTCGTTGCTTTCTTGCTCTTCTACAATCCATACATTTTTGAGGGTCATTATTGGATCTCTTTTCCTTTGTAAAGAGCTTGTTCAGTTGCAGTAAATATGAATCCCTATCCACATTCTTTATAAGCTATCGTTTTATCTGCCATCTATCTATACCTCTCTCTTCAAAAATACCCCTCTAACAGATGGGCACAATATGTTTAAGGAGGATTTCGTATATTTCTCTTATCATATTGTTGTTAGGGTTGAGTTTATTATAACATTTTTTAGAAACGTACAGAATTAACATTTCGTAAAGAGAAGATACGTTAAGATGTAAGACATATATATTTTATATTACTTGTAGATCAAAAGTTGAATATAAGGCATGTGGGCCCGCAAAATGACGCGGAATAACATAGAGTATAAGGTCCATTATTCATTATGTGATGTTACAAAATAAACATTGTTAAAGAATGGCACTTATTTGTTTCTATAGTGTTTATAGGATATTAAAAAATTAAACAACTAATTAATAAATATGCCATTAAATTGTAACAAAACCCCCTTACAATAATAGGTGTCCTAAGAAAATAAACTTAGTGAAAATGAAGATAACTTATTTACATATATCCCTTAAAAAATAATTGTAATTGCAAACTTTGTGTCTATAGTTGCAGGGCACATTAAATTAAAGTGCAACTGCCAGAAGTTTGTATATTAATTAAATTAGACTCCTTATATGAAAAAGTGAGTGCCTGTTATTTAAGGTGCTTATTTTTTTATTGGGTTGTTTTATCATTGATTGTGAAGTTTCTCATAATAGATACAATTATTACATTGTTGAAAGTAATTTATTTTGACATTTGAATACCTAGTACAATTTTTACTATTAGGAAAATACGTATTTATAATAGAGTGGTACTTGCTTCTCTATTTTTTTATTTTAGATTTATATAAATTGTTAAAATAACCCTATATTCTATAAGTGAGGGTAGTTCACTAATTACCAATGACCCCTATTTTGCCCAACGGTACTTTTAGTAATTCAATAGCTTCAGAAATCTTATACTTGTACTTATTTGTCCATACTTCATCAATGAACCTATGGAATATATTACGATATATTTTCATTAATACGTTGCATATTCTTTTTATATCTTTATGTATTTGTGCATATTTAAGTGGTGCCCTAGTCTTTCTAATATTCTTACAGCTATTTATTATTAAGTTAAAGGATGTATTCATTAGCTCTAAACTACTACTATCTATTGATTCTATGAACTTATTACAACTTATACATAAAGTCTTACATTCTCTAGTAATGTTAAATTCATATTCCTTTTCTTTGTAGAATTGATTTTTCAATATAGTACCTCCTTGTAAACTGTGAGTTAGTATCTTTTGGTATTAAAAAGAGGGTGCCGCAAATTTGGAGCAGGGGTATTAGAAACTAACAACATTTAATCCTTATAATTCTCATCTTCGCCACCATCTTTGATTACATATTCTATATCTTCGTCAAGATTATCACGGTTGGTCTTTTCTATTTCAACTCTAATCTTCTCGATTCTTAATTTCTGCTCTTCTGTATCCATATCCCAGTTATTGTGAAGTATTTCATCATACTGCTTAATCATACTTCTCAACTCTGCCATAGCTCTCGATTGAGCCTGCAAAAATGTTGCTTGTCTATCCCACGCAAACTGAAACTCATATTCAATCTCCGTATTCAATACTTTGGCATCTTTATCTCCTCTGATAGCAATACCCTTAGTCTTCTTGAGCTCCTTAATCATTTCTTCTTTATTTTTAACATGCATAATTCTCTGTGACCTTGCTATGGCCGTATACTGAATTATTATGTTTTCCCAGAGCATATCCAAAGTATCTTTTATCATAATATCTTGTACTATCTCCATTGTTTCAGGTGGAAAAATCTTAGAAAAAAAGCCATGGGACTCAGCTTTTTTGTTCCGTTTTGTAAATTGATTTTTAGGATTATGATTACCACTTCTTATTCGTTGATTTTGAATACCCCTTGACTGTTTATCACATTTGGAGCGTTCCGTATCTTTTGGGAACGTTCCATTCAATTTATCATCCCATTTATCTTTATTTTTCCACCCTCTTATGCTTCCAGATGAAAGATTTAAAAGCTCTGCAATTTTTACTAAATCAATATTTCCACCATGCTCTTTGTAAATCTCAAATGCCCTATCTCTGTTTGGACTTCTCGGTCTTGCCATGTTTACATTGTCACCACCTACCCTGCTTTTTACAACATTTCTAATTATATTTTAATATAATTTGTACTCCTATGCATATTTCAAGGGGCACAGGGTAAAAAATAAAAAGAGCATAGAACCTATACTCTTTTTATTAGTTTTGCTTTTCCTTATTGTTTTAAATACCATCTGGATGTATTAATTTTGATACTCAAATTGCTGGTAATCCGTTCAAAACCCTTTATTACCTTACTTTCCTCTTCAAGTTCACATAAAGCACTATAAATTGCAGGACCATCTAAATGAGCATTACCTATTCTCAAAAGAAATTTTAAAGTGGTCAATGGACATTCACTCAATTCACTTATATAATTTTGTTTCTTTAGTATGTCTATTATTTCTTCCTTCAATCTCTCTTTATCGGTACTTAATTCTTCTCCATCCATACCTATACCCCCTTCTTCAATTTTTTATAAATAATGATAATATCCTGCTAAAATAGAAAGATGATAGATGTATACTGTCTATTTAATCTTTTTATTCCCGTTTTTTATTAATTTTATTATTCTAAATAAAAAAGAGAGCTTCCACTCTCTTGAATTTATTGGCAAAATATAAGATTTCTTATAAGTACAATAGTACTAATACTTGTCTTAATCAGTTGGGAATAGGCTTAATATTATATGTTCTTGATTTTGTGTTACAGTATCTTTTGTTACTAAGGTATCTAGCTGTTTTGTAAAATCTGGTGTTGTAGTTATCTCATCAGTATAAAACATATTTAATATCGTTGTTTCTTGAGCTTGAGATATATCTTCTAATGCTACTAAATCATTTAGTTTAGTTTCAATATTGGCAGAAGGTGAAATGTACGTTATAGGTATAGCTCCCTCAGTATTGTTAGTGGAACATGCATGAACCATTGTGGCAAATCCTACATTTAATAGCAATGGTACAGTAATTATTAAAGACGTAAATGTTTTATTTTTCATTTTCAACCCTCCTAAATTTCATTATATTATACACGCCTAATTTGTATTTGTTAAGTATTTCTACAAATAACTCTAAATTCCTGCTTAAAAATAAAAAAAATAGCAGCATGTGCCACCACCTTAATTAAGCTTTTTGTATATAAAAATAAGTACCATTTTATTTTGGTACTAAATTATAATTGGGGTTTTTAAGATAGATATATGTTATTAGGCTATTAATCTCTACTATACTTTTTTTAATTGAGAGGATTACAGAAACTACGGCTTTTTATTTGGTACTACCTTAAAGGTGACAGCAACATTTACCAGCTTTTTAAATTTCTTATAAAATTCATATTTTAGTAGTTATTAATAATATACTATACTAACTACTATCGAAGGGATGATAATGAAAATTGGAAACTCAGCAAACACTTACAAACATTACTTTTAGAAAAATACCCTATATACTCACAATATGCCCATGCCTACTTCTTATAGCTTATTCCAGAAGTAAATTAAGTGCTTTATTAAAATCGATTCCTCATGATGATTTATTTAATTTCGTGTGGATATATATGAAATCTGATAGCCACCAGGTATTTTTAATTCTAGCACTAATACTATTGATTATCGCACCAATGTCCACTTCTACATACCTTCTTATTAAAAAATTTGAAGATGAAGAAAAACAAGGTAAAATATTAAGCGTAATACTAATACTATCTAATATATCTGTAATCATTATTACTATTTTATCAAGCCTAATACTATTTAAAATTATATCTACGATAATTCTTGTAAGCTTTTTAATTTTACTTGTATCTCCATCGATAGGTCCAAATAGAGAATAATAACAATATTCCTATACTGTTGTATATCAAGAGCAGAAATGCTCTTTTTAATTTTTTTAAATAGGCACTACAGAATCATGTTTTTTGTCTCTATTTATAATTGGTTTATTCATCAGGAATATCATCTATAACCTGTACACCCAAACTACTATTTTGCTCTATTTCCTATTTATCTCTCCACCTAGATTTCAATAGAGTCACTCCTGGTAATTTTACTGTAGCTTAAGCTTCACAACTTTCTTTAGTTCCTTTAGCCTTTTCAATCTCCATATCTTCTAATAAAGCTTCTAAGAATTCATCTCTCAATAGTGCTTTGAGTAATAACTTAGCAGCTTGTTTTCTTGGTACTTCATAGTCACCTAGTAAGATAGCAACACCCTCAATCATAGCCGTTATTGGATCATCTATGTATGCGAGATTTTCAGTGTTAAATACTTTTCCTTTAAAAGAATTTAAATTTCTTTTATTATCCATAAGCAGTTCCCCCTTTCATTAAATATTTGTATGTAAATACTTATTTTTCCATAAATTCTTATGTATATACTAACATAAAATAGTTTAATGTGCTAAAGTTAGGCTTTAGCATTACTTTGTTACAAAAATCCATGTAATATTTTCTACTTAATTTTAAGCTTTAAAGGAAGTAAACTAAAGTTGCTTAGACTTATAGCTTAGTTCCTTTAGTAAGTTTTTATATAGCCTTTTTTTATATTCCTATAATATAAAAAGCTATCAAACATAGTACTAAACTTCTTCTTTCATAGATACTATTTCTGGTTTAGTTTCCCCTAAATATCTAAGATTTGTAAGCCCAGATATAACGCCCATTTTGTAAAAATATTGCGCCTGAATTGTAGCTAACTGTACTGAAATATCATCAATCTTAATTATTAAAGTATATATTTTTGATGGAACAATTAAAGATAACTTTCTTAAAATATCATTATATTCTTCAAGCAACCTTTTATATTCTCCTGTATTTTCAAGTACTTTTAAATCTCCGGTTTTGCAATTAACATCCTCAAACTCTAACTCTATAGTCCTATTAATTGCATCTCTTAATTTATTAGACACGTTAGTTCCTCCCTTATATCTTTAAATTTTTAATCTGCTTACTTAAAACCTACATTCCACATGAAATTCCTCTACACTATGGAATAAACGCCTTAATATAACATATATTTTCATAAATTAGCCTATAAAATACATGTATGAAAATCCACGAATTACATTTATTGTAAATGCCATAACAAAATATATTAAATTGTATTAATATCTAATGTACACCTTGTTCTAATAAGGATTATTTATTTAAGCAATAATTTTATTCATAATAATGCTATGGATAGATAAATACTAAAAAATGTTAATTTTCATGTGTGGAATGTAGGTTAAATATAAAACTCAAACTAACGTTTATGCCACAAAAGCATTTTAATAATGAGAGACGCAACATATACAATATCCTAGATGGGCATTATCCAACTCACCAAAACATTACTTAGCTATTCAGAATAGTGATGTCCTTGATGCTTAATAACGTGTTGTGTAGAAGGTCGTTACAAAAGGCCCGTGGAATAAGAATATATTAATGTGAAAATATAGGATAAATTTTATTAAACTAAGAACAAAATGAACTGCATCTTTTAGTTTTTCAAGATAATTTTACCTAAAAAGTAGGAGCGTATAAAGCCTTAATCAACAGCTACTTTCTTCAACTACCTTTATTACATTGCCTTCTAAATCCATAACTGCACTGTAGGTATTTACATCAGAAAATATACTTTTAAAAATCTCACCTGCAGCTTCACCAAATTCTTTATTATTGTCCATTTCCTGCAACATGCACTCATCTACAGCCCAATATACTGGCATCTCATACTCATAGCAATCATATATACCTTTCAGCTTACCCTTTCTATATCTATATTCTGCCCCTGTAACACTTACAATCTTTAATGTCAAGTTATTCTTTTCTCCAAACTTGTTTTTATATCTTCGCTTTCTATTCTGAAAAGTTTGGCAATTTATATTAAGCAACTGACATACATCATGTTCAGATAATATATTTAAAGTTAATATATCTATAAAAAATTTTCCAAAATTCGCTATATGTTTTGAAATACATTCAATTGTTTTATTTATTTCCGATATTTGAAGATAAATCTCAGCCCTCTTCACAACATCATTAATTTTTTCAAAATATATATAGTCATTATCATATATTCTCTTACATTCAAGTAATTCATCTATACGTTTATATAGGGCTATAACTATCCATCTATCTCTAACAAATTCATTTTTTATATACTGTTTCCATTCAGGATCGGTTCGCTTTAATTCTCCTGATTTAATTCTTAAAATTCTATTCTGTCTAACAGTACTTTTATAAGTATCTAATATACGTTCTATATTACAATTAATCATATTCTTTTACCTCCATTTAATAAACTCATGTGGTTACTACGAAAGCTTAAGTAGTAACCACAGTTTGTCTTACTTACACTTATATTTTTACTTCCCTGCTAAAATTGCTATTTTTTTGTCTAAAAGTTCATTCTGATGTTTTAAAGCATCTGTGTAACCCCTAACATAGTCTGCTCCAACTCCGTAG
>NZ_JBJHZX010000080.1:0-8412 GCF_045310515.1 Candidatus Clostridium eludens
TTAAAGTTACCCTTTTTGCTTAAAATAATTTCATTTTCTTTTCATCTTCTTCTTGACATATTACCAAATTGCTCTTATAATTTAATCTCAATTATATTTTTTTGAACATTTTTTACTCTATCTGTTGTATCCACAACAATAGCTCCATATGATAACCATTATAATTGATTTTATAAAAGAGTAAAATAAATAGATATATTTTACTAATTAATCTCAAAAAATATCTTTTTTACCCCAAGCACAAAACCAGCTTTTGCCCATCATAAAGCAAAATTATTCGCCAATATTTTCTATATTACTATTCCTAATAATTTCATATAAGTATGTAGTATTATCATTTACTTTAAATGTCCCCCACGAATTGCCTGAATCACCATATCCACCTATTGAAAAACTAAACAATTGAATATTTTTTAGTTTCTCAATAGTTTGTTCTAATTCAAATATATTTACTTGTAGATGACTTTCTAGTTCATTATTTATATCATAAGTTCTAATTATTTCATCAGCCATTTTATTGGCAACTATATAATCATATAACTTTACAAAGTTACTTAAATCTTTATCAATCATAATTCTAAGTGCATTTATTATTGCATAATCCTTATATTCCAATTCTTTTGACTTCGATATAATAATTCCTGAATAGCAACCTAATATTCCTGCGCATCTTATCGATTTTGCATTTATAGCTGAATCTATTGTTTCTTGAATAAACTCTATGTTCTTATTCTTTTTTAAATAGCTTCCTAGTTTTTTTATAATATTTTCTTTTATTTCTTTATTATTAACTGTATTTGCATATTTAATTAGAAACGCTTTATATTTTCTTTGGGAAACAGATTTGTAAATGCTAAATCCTAATTTTGCAATAGTCGATACTTCTCCTAATATTTTGATTTCTTCACTATAGTTACCTAAGAAACATACAATATCTTCAACTGCATTCTTAATGTCTTTATCCAACATATATTGGGTAGTTTCAATAATAGCTCCCCCTAATCCCTGTAAATCCTCATTAAATTCGTTCATATTATCAACTCCCATACACTTTATTTGAAAATTCATTATCATTTATAATTCTACATTACTCAAATAAAACCTTTAGAAAATAAAAAAAGACGGCCTTATTAAAACCATCTTGTATACCTTATAAAGCTTAAATTCTATTAATCTTCTTTAGCTATACAGTAGCTTTTCCATATCAATTAATTCTGACTTAAAAACATCTAGATTACAATAGTGATAATTACCTAACATCATTAACATCTTATCAAATGCTCTCCTAGCGATTAAATCATCCACATTAACAATATTTAATAACTCACATGTTTGTTCAAGGTATTCATATCTTTCTAATACTAACTTATCATTTAAAGGAAACTTTTTTAAAAAATTTTTACTCTTAATACCTTTAATAATTTCATTTTCACACTCATAAAATACCTCATTAGCTATTTTATAAAAGTTTTTATAACTACCTTTAATATTTATCTTAATGTTCAATTCATTTAAATACTTTTTTAATGCATCTCTTACGGTACTGTCATAAGGAAAATACTTATTAGGCATATAGACCATTGCTATTTTAGAAATTGCTGAAATCTCCAAGCTATTTTTTTTATTTAAAAGTCGTGCTTTTTCCGCAAACATATCTATATCCGATATGTCTTCTTTTTCTAGACAGGGAAGATATTGTTCAAATATAAATTCGACCTGTTCACACCTTTTATCACTATCAAAAGTTCTTGCAATTGAAAATTCATTTAAAAAAAATATGAAACCATTGTTCTTTCTCTTGCTTTTCCTCAAATATCCTTCTATTACTTTATCCTTTTTCTCAGTTGTAGTAGCTTGCTTATATAACTTATAATAACTGTTTATATC
This sequence comes from Candidatus Clostridium eludens, assembly GCF_045310515.1. Taxonomy (NCBI): domain Bacteria; kingdom Bacillati; phylum Bacillota; class Clostridia; order Eubacteriales; family Clostridiaceae; genus Clostridium; species Candidatus Clostridium eludens. The sequence continues at coordinate 1,888 of NZ_JBJHZX010000080.1, forward strand.
CCTTATAATTTTACCTTCATTACCTCCAGATGTTGAAATAACTTCAAGTATTGCAATATCAAGGTTTTTTAGCAAATTTGTATAAAAATTCAATTAGACCACTCCCATAATTTTTTAACTGTAAGCTCTAAAAAAATCACATATTAATTAAATACTAAACATGATAGAAAAAACTTAAGGTATTTATTTAATTACCTTTTTAATCAGCTATTTCTATAACCTCAAAGGATTCTATAAAATTGTATCCGTGTATTTTACACATCTTCACATTAGCTTTAAATAATCTTTTATTACTATATTTTAACTCTTTAAGGATTTTAAATGCTTCAAGTTCAACTTTGCCATTGTAAAAAATTCTTTGACTTTCTAAGTCGTGGTCTACTACGACAATAAAGTTATTTTCTAAAACCACTCTTTGTCCCCCTTCTTAAACTGATTAAATTAAAAATGCACCCATTGGACTAAGTGCATTTTTCCACATCTTGTATATTATCTAATTCTTCTTGTCTTATTCCATGTTGTTTCATAACATCTTCCATTGAATAACATTCCATATTATTTTCATTTTTTAATCTTTTTTCTGTTTCAATCATTAACTCATAATCCTCAATAGTTTCTACCATCTTTTGATATTGTTTAGGAGTTATGAGAACACAAGCAGGTTTATTATTTTTCACGACTATCTTATATCCTGTTTTATTTACTTCTTCAAAAATTTTACTAGCTTCACCTTTATTAAATCTTGAAATAGGAACTATAGAATTTAACATATCTCGCATTAAATTACACCTCTTTGTTACATATTAATCTTAGTATATATTATGTTGATAAATTCATTAATAAATTTGTTGATGTTTTCGCACAAAAAAAGAAGTCACATTTTTGTGACTCTCTTTATATTCCTTATAATAAAAACGTAGTTACAATTTTTATAACTACTTATTAATTTACGTTATTCAAATACACCGAATGATTGCTTTGAATATCTTTATAGAACTGATATTTTATCAATCTGAATCACTTGCCTATCAATAAATTAATTATTAATACTTATAATAATAGTAATATGTACACCACAACATAACTTTATGGAATATTATGTTATAATATAATAGATATTATCATATCGTGAGGTGATTTATTGTGTCAAAGTATGAAATTCCAAAAATTTTATTAGTTGATGTTGATAATAGCATTAAAGAAAAGCTACTTGAAGATGGATTTAATATTGATATCGGTACTTTGGGTCATAGATATAATGAAGTGATTGGTTGTGAATGTGGCTTAAATTATTCTTTACCATGTTTAACAGAAAAGAATATCATAATTGTAGATATGAAGGAGGATAACTCTCTTGGTGTAAACCCCTTCGACTCTCAACCTCCTAATGGTGACCATAAAGGTTTTATTATGCCAAAAGGTAGTAATTTTTTTAATCCTCGATACCTTTCTGGAGCTATTATTGGTAGCGAGTTTGAAAAAGTTGTAAATAATGGTGGCATACTTATTGCTTTTGCTGATAAAAAATATTCTGAAACATACTATCAAGTAGAATACTCTTATGGTACCTGTTATAGTGATAAAAATTTTAACGCATCTAACTATGATTGGATGCCTTGCAACAGTGACTCTATCACTAATTGTATTGTTGGTAAGGAAATATATTTCAATACAGAAACTGAAAAAACCTTCAAATCAATATTCTCCAATTGCGAAAATGACATTACATATCATTGTACTATTAATAATGCTATTGATACCGAACATACAACTGTAATATGTAAGAATAATTTAAACGAGCCAATTTCATTTATATTAAAATACAATCCGAAAGAAAATAATTCTGGATATTTAATTGTTTTACCTCAATTTAAAGATATATACAAGCCAATAAAAAATTTATTTAATGAATTTCTTCCACTATTAAAACCAGAACTCTTTCCAGACTTCGTAAAAAATAGTTGGGTTAACACCGAAGAATACATATTGCCCGAGGTAAAAAAATTAGATAGAGAAAGAGAAAATCTTGTAAAAGAATATGAACAAAAATTAAAAGAACTTGAAAAAGAGACTGCTAATAAAAAATCCGAATATGAATTTTTAACCAACTTATTAATCTCAGATGGATATGATGATTTTCTAGTAGATAATGTTAAGAAAACTCTAGAACATATTGGTTACGAAAGTGTTGTCACTGTTGATGATTTAGTTGAAGGTAATAGGCAAGAGGATTTAAGGATATTAGATAATGGACAATTTACAGTAGTAGAAATAAAAGGGCATAACGGCAATCCAACAGAAGATGATTGCCAAGCCCTAGTTAAGTATATTAGCAGAAATATGAAAAGTATGAACAGAACAGATATACATGGAATTTTAATCATTAACCACCATAAACTAAAAGCACCACTTGATAGACCTTATCCTGCATTTACTGAACAACAAATATCCGATGCAATCCGTGATGACTATACTCTTGTTTCCACTTGGGAGCTTTATAAATCAGTACGCCTACTTCAAGAAGGATTGATTACTTTTGACGATATTAACACTGGACTTCATACTAAAGGTTTATTTACTGCCTTACCTACGCCTTGGCAGTTTATTGGTAAAATACAACATCAATTTGACAATCACAAGATATCTTGCTTTTATTCAGAGGCTGATACGATAAATATTGGTGATGAACTAATAATTGAAAATGGAAATGATTATTTTAGAATTAATGTAGATGAAATGATGGTTGATTGTAAAGCAGTTACTACTTCTAAAAAAGGAGACAAACTTTCCATTAATATAAAAACTCCAATTCTAAAGCAATCTAATATATATGTAAGGAATAAATAGAAATCATTAAAAGTACAATCTATATGAAAGTATCTTCTGTAATATAGATTCTTAAAAAACTAAAAAGATGGCTTTAAATAAAACCATCTTTTTGTTAATATAATAGAAACCTTTTAAAATAAAAAATCTACACTGTCTATAAAAACAGATATGATTATTATTTTATTAATTGCATGAAATTATGTACTTTTTCAGTTAAATCATTTAATTTTGTTATTACTAATGTAGCTTGAACAATTCTATTAGGAACAGAAGTTATAAAATTTTTAAGTCCCTGACATGCTTTTTTTAGTTTTACAAGTTTAGGCTCTTTACTTTCTACTTGTTCCTGTACTATTTCCAAATCATCAATAACTTCGTCTTTAGTGTCTTGGTCTATTTCTTCAGATTCAATTATCTTTTTTACCTCTGAAACTAAACTAAGAATTTCTTTAACATCATTTAGGCTGGCATTATTAATTGAATTTATATCCCTTTGTGCTATATTAGCTGTACCGTAATTAGTACCTATGCTTTGGTGAATATGTGTTTCTGTTTTTTCTGGTTCCAAAATCATCATCTCCATTGATAAAGAATCTATTATAAAATCTGCTAAAGGTTTAAAAACCTTTCTCAAGTAATTTCTTATGATATCATTCCACGAATTACTATCACAATAAAAGCTCATTGCAATTCCTCTTATATCTTTTTCTTCTTTAGTCATATCAATTAAATAATCATACATTGCTTTAATATGTTCTGAACTATTTACAGGTATATTAAGTGACCATTCTCTGTCACCTTCATTTATAAAATTACCTCTATAATCATATTCAATATCTTTTATTTTTTATTGTTTCACGAATTAAATTATTTCCATCTATATATATCTGTAATCGAATTAAGTGTAAATTTCCTTCCGTATAATTTGTATTTAGCGCATTAGATGCTAATCTTCTAAATTCTAGACTAGTTTTTCTATATTCTAATATATCCCTCATAAGTCCACCCCACAATACGAACAATATACTTTTGATGCCCCTGAACAATATAAAACTTTTTCATGATTTCCACAAATAGGGCATTCAAATATTTCTTCTACAGTATCTTTACCTTTTAATTCCTTTATGTTAACTTTTCTTAATGGTTTCCAATCCATTTTAATATACTTATTTTTGTTTAATTCACGTGCCATATCTCCAAATGACTCATTCAATTTATCCATCATATAGTTATAAGCTATAGCTTTAGCTTGTTCTACAGTTTCTTTAGTATAAAAAGTATTTACTTTATTAACTAGTCCACAATACGGACAATATAACTCTGTAAAAACATTATCCTCATTTTGAAATTCATTCGCTTGCAATTTAAACTCTGACTCGCAAAACGGACATTCTAAAGTTACATATCCTTCACTATCGCTTTCTATTTTAATTTCAAATGCTACATCACTCATTTTTACACCTTCTTTATAGTACCGTATTCCTATATTATACCATATGTAAATAAATGTAGAACCTATGTTTTATACATAAAAAATTAGGCAAATACATAAATAAGTCAAAATATATAGCTTTTTAATGCAAGCAGCTTAAAATTTCGATTTTATTATATTTATATTTTCTATTTAATCAATGCTAACCTTATCAAACACTTGATAGAAAAATAAACCACATTAATGTTTACTTGTAAATGCCTCAATAGATTCAAATATCCTAATTTTATCTTACGCATGGATATTATATAGTGCAATGTAATATAATTAATATGTTACACTAGCATGTTTATTTTTCAAAATCTTATCCAAGCTAAATAAAAATTTATATTATAATTAATTTGGGAGGCTAAAATGACGAATATCGAAGATATATTGCAGGAAGAATTAAATATCAACATACACTTAAATAGAGAATTTAATACAGTTTTTGATTTATCATATTTATTAGTTGACTTACAATCTGTAATAAATACAATCCATTATATTGAAGAAGGGCAAAATGTTATTTGTTTTCCATCAGAATCCTATGAAATTTCTGAAGGTCATATATATAATAACTACGAAACTGTAGAAGGATTAAATCTAATCCTAAAACGTCTAGATGAAAAAAATCTTAATATTGATAGAAGTTTACGTAATGAATTATTTGAAGACCTATATAATTTAATATCTGAACATGATTTTAACATTTCTAATAGGAGGACACGCAAAACACATAGAAGGAAAACATATATTGCATCAACATCAAGAAATTTTGCTTCAAAATATAAATATACATTACGACTAAAGGATTTTAAAAAAGGAAGCTTAGTTTTAACTGTTGCTTCTTCAGTACTTTCAGGGATAATATTAGAATTTATAAAAAAGATTATATTTAAATCTAATGAAAAAAGTGAATGCTTACATATAGATATTGAGAAAAGTGTAATCTTGGTTGACAAGAATACAATTAAGATAGATGATGGGAGTATTATTAGCAAAAGTATTAAAATAGATGATAATCCTGTCAACAAGTATTTAAGCTTAGATTCCATGGATGATAAACCTAATAAAGAAAACTTTCATTTAGATATTAATAATTATATAAACCTTTTAATAGACAAGATAGAAATAAAACCAGATGACTATGAGGCTAATGTATATACCCTTCTAAACGTTTTAGTGGAAGAAAATTTACTAAGTAAATATTCTACATATAATGAGAAAGCAATTAGAACATTAGGTAAAGATTGCAAAAGATTAGTTGGAAACTTAATTAATTTACAAGCATAAGTAAACCCTAATAATTTCCCTAGCTATAAAATCAGTGGTGCGTACCCTAATAAGCTAATCCTTTTTTCTCATTAGATATAACTCTGAAGTATTTTTATCCTGCTTAGATAAAATCAGTATTATTACTATAGGACTATGTTCAAAAATCTAGTATTAGTAAAACAAATGATAAGTGAACGCACGGCAATACAAGCTTTAATTTTAAAGCTTGTATTATCAACAAACAATTAATAAAAATTACTTTTTTGTGTAAATTATTACGTAATTGTTCATATCCCTTTCGATTGTTTCTATATAATAATTTTCATAACTTTATCCTTCGTATTATCAAAATGTTATTCTTATGAATTATATATTTAACTACGCCATATAAATAGCTAAATATCATAACCAAAATTATAGTAACAATCCTTTTATCTCCATTATTTTTTTGTTTAATTAAATCATATAAAGTAATTAAACTACGTATTAAACCTACACCAACAATACTACTATAAATTAAACTCATAGTAGTATCCTTTAATAAATAATAATAGGATAAATCTGTATTTTTTGCAATTCTAATTATATCACTAAAATAATGTATAGCCATATTATCAATAGTTAAGTATTTACAATTATTTGTCTCACAATGATTCGTATGTGTTTATCCAACAAACAATCGAAGTTATAACTGTACAAAAATAAGGAATTTGGAATTCTTATAAAATAGAAGTTTTATCAGGCAATAAGCCTTCAAGACAAGCTCATTGTTGACCATCCACGCTTCAAAACCCCAAATGTCCCTCTCACAGATCTAGCATTACTTATAGGGGTTATCGTCAACATTTCTGACAAAACCCACGCTAAGACAAATCATCACCACCCGTAAAACGGGTGGTTTGCTCAGCCCTATAAGGGCATGTTACTGGCTGTGCTACTCGCACACT
>NZ_JBJHZX010000081.1:0-8213 GCF_045310515.1 Candidatus Clostridium eludens
TTATTTAGCTATAAATTTTATTCCAGCATAAAAAATGATATAAGGCCTATGACCATGAAAATAATAAGAAGAACCCTGGCAATTAGAGAAGGTGCAAGAGGTTTTATTGATGAGATAAAAACGAAAGTGCAAAATCAAGATAATATGTGTAATATAGTTCCTAAAGTAGATAAACAGAAAAACTTAAGAACTTTAGAAGAAGAACAAAGATGCACATTAGATAAAATGTCTGAGTTAAAAAAACAATTAGAAAGTTTATCTGAAAAAGTTGACAATTTTTAGTTTTAAAGAATAAGCTATATCTTAAAGTTAAAGGTGTCGATATCATTTTTATACATTTAAATTTTTGTAAATACCTACTTTTAGCTTCCGGCTAGGAGTCCTTTGTAGAGTCTGTATCGCTAAGGTCGAGAGAAGTAAAATAGGCAAACCTTAAGGGTTTCGGATAATCTAGTTTTCATTTTTGAAACCGAAAAATAGGTAAATACAAAATGTCAGTTAAGAAGTTCAATAATACCAAGGATTACTAGCAACATTTCTGAAATCAATGATGCATATTTACCCAAAAGTTTACCCAGTATATGATCACCTGTAGCTTGACCGAACATAATTGTAATAATGCTTAATATAAATGTAGCAATTACAGTGAAATAAATGCTAACTCCTGTTACGCTTGCAGCTATTCCAGTACCTAAGTTATTAAAGGTTAATCCAAATGCTACCAATAAAGCTTCTCTCATATTTATATCACCAGAGCAGTCTAAATCTGATTTTTCAGCATATTCAATCATATCATCTATGTTTTTTAATGCGAGCTCTTTTGATTTTGTATTGTTTTTGAGTTTTATTATGCTTTGAATTACAAAATATGCTCCCAAAATGATAATAGCTGCAACACCTAGAGCATTAGTTATAGAATGTGGTAAAAAATTTGATATTAATGTGCCAAATGACATAGATAAAAATGTTCCTGCAGATGTTACAATTGCTATTATGAGATTTGAAAATATTCCTATTTTTATATTCTTTATTCCGTAAGCAATTCCTACAACTACATTATCTAAATTAGAAGACAAGCTAAATAATAATACAGATAAAATTAATTTCATATATGTCATTCCTTTTTATTATTTACATTCTAATATATGAGCTATAAATGTTTATAGTGATAATAGTTTATAAAAAATTTTAAAAAGTTAGATGAATAGGATCTTATGAAATTATATTCTATATATTCCACAATTGAGATATATGAGATATATAAGGAAGATACAAAACCTCTAATTTGGTTTTAAGCAAAAAAGCTGACCCAAGGTCAGCTCAAAAATTTTGAAAGGAATAATGTTCCTTAGCAGTATGCCCAGAATTTTCAGGTCATATACAATGTATAGAAAATAATTTTAATTGGAATGTAGGATATCCTTTAAATATTAGATGAAAATTTTTATAAGTATTTTCTAAATATTCATCCAATTACCGGGAGTATTTTTTATAGGAATGTACAAACTTTAAGTATAGGCAGCAAAAATTACTATAAAAAGGAGTGTTGATTATGGCGTATAGTAGTAATAATTTAGTAGTGCCACAGGCTAGAGAAGCTTTAAATAAATTTAAGATGGAGTCAGCCCAAGAAGTTGGGGTAAACTTAAAGAATGGCTACAATGGAGATTTAACTGCCAGAGAAGCTGGATCCATAGGTGGAAACATGGTTAAGAAGATGGTTGAAGCCTATGAACAGGGTTTAAAATAAGTGAGATATGATAAAAAAAGCCTAGGGTAGATAAAAAAAACTGAGATGTACTCTTTGTCAAGGGCAATAAAAAAAGACTAGGCTAGATTAAGAAGATGATTTCTGTATTGAACAGGGGTCATCTTTTTTAATCCCCACTGATATCTATAGTTGTTATAGTAGAGCATATACTCGTCTATTTCTTGTTTAAGTGCATCTAAGGATTGGCAAGATTTTATGAGAGCTTCATCTTTAAAGTTACCGAAAAAAGACTCCTGAGGAGCATTATCTCAGCAGCTACCTAGTCTAGACATAGACTGGTTTAACTTATAGCTTTTAACTAAGTTCTGAAAGACAGGACTTGTGTAATGAGCACCTTGATCTAAATGGATGAATGCATCCCTAGCTAACTTTACTTGTGTATTGCTCATTAACTTATGTAGTGTGTCTGTTACTATATCTAGGGTTATCTTGTCAGAAAGATGGTATGCTAAAATCTCATTGGTTGAGCCATCTTTAACTGTTGATAAGTAAGATTTTCTGCCATTACCGTAAAACAAATAGGTTATGTCTGTAAGAAGTACCTTACCAGGTACATTCTGTTTGAATTTCCTATTTAATAAGTTAGGAAGCACTCTATGTTCCTTAGTTGCCTTCATCATTCTTCTATAAGGATTTGCCCTCCTAATGGGACAAACAATGTTATGTTTTTTCATAATCCTTCGGATGCGTTTCAAATTATATACGATTCCAAAATGACCTTCTAGTGTCATCTTGATTTGTCTTGCACCTTTTTTACGCATCTTAAAGTTAAATGCCTTCAAAATGATATCCCTAATCGAATCATCTTCCATATCACGTTTTTGTCTTGCCCGCTGAGATTTTGACGAGAAATAATTATAATATCCAGAACGCGATACTTCTGCAATCTCACATAAATAACTAATCATATTCCTCAATTTATACTTATCAACTATTGACCTGATAAGCTGAAATTTTTGCACTGATATTAATCTTACTTCTTTTTTATCATCCTCCTTTCCAACATATCGATTTTTTTTAGCAGTTCATTCTCAGCTTTCAATAATCTATTCTGCGCCATTAAACGTTCATACTTCTCTTGTAATGTAAGTTCCTTCTCTCTAGGTCTCCCTGAATTCTCTTTTCTAGTATCTTTAAGTCCAAGTACTCCTTGTTTTCTATATGCAGCATGCCATCTTTTACCTGATGATTTTACACGTTCCATTCCTAAAATGCTTATATCAAAACCACATTCTTCAAATATTTGTCTCGGAAACTTTCCTTTTTCATTCTCACTTACGAAAATATGCTTAAATTCATCGGTATAAGTAATTCCTTTCTCACTTACGTGCTTAACATAGGTATTGTTTGACAGCATTTCAATTTCTTCTTCTGAAAATATCTTATTACTCATCTTATCCACTCCTACTTTATCTGTTTCATTGTGACGGCAAAGCAGTTACAACTTTTACGTTAGCAGTTGAGAAAAAATTTTCCAAATCATCAGATGGAAAGAAGGAGGCTAATTTCATTCCAATAGTCGTATGGGGAAAGACAGCTGAGAGTTCAGCAAATTACTTGACTAAGGGCAGGCTTGCAGGGGTTGCTGGAAGAATACAAGCCCGGAATTATGAAAATAGAGAAGGTGCTAGGGTATATGTAACTGAGGTTGTAGCAGATGAAGTCCAGTTCCTTGAATGGGGAGATAAGAAGCCAAGGGCACAAAGTGGTAATGATGATTACGGGGAAGACTTAACTACGGTGGATGATGGTGATATTCCATTTTGAAAGGAAGAAATTTAATATGATTAGATGTAAGGTAATTAAAAGGTTTGTTACGTGAAGTTATTTTTTTGAGATGAGGAAGAGCAAAAAACATTTTACTAAAAGATAAATTGTAAATAGGTCAATCAAACCTAATTACAATTTATAATCAAGTAGGTTTATAGAAAAATATCATAAGTAAAAACTAGTATTTACTATCATGCTTGCCAATAGCAACCTTAATGGTGCCCATAATACAACCTTTAGCAAATTGTTTTCCAGCATTCAGCACGGGATGATTTTTTTGAAATTCTTTATTTTTTACATCCCAATTAGTATATTTTTCTACAGCATCAAATTTATCATCAGCAAATTCAATTAATCTTGCGGCTCCTTTTCCTACTACTTTTATATATGGTACAAGAATTTTTTCAAGTGGACTAAGTTTACTTTCATCCATGGTAACACCCCCAATACCTACAGTGTGCCATAAAATCTATAGAATGTAAATTCGAAATTTTAATTATCAAATATCATGAAAAATAAAACAATAAGGTATACAGTGCAAGTAAAAATGCCAAGACTCCAGCACATGAAAATGTAGAGTAATATTTAACAAAATCATTGATGATTTTAATGCTAAATACGGAGAATTTCTAAAAGGAGTTAGTCTGTATGCCAAAAATAGTTCTCTGGTAGCGACCAAGATAAAGTAATTAAAAAATTTGAAATTTGGAGTAATTCTAGATAAAATGCATGGCCGTGCCTCCAGACGTGGAGGCTAAAAAACAATGAATAAAGGACTTATAATTGACATTTTGGTATGCAGAAAGCCTTAAGTGAAGGAAACTATTCAATTATATTTGAAGAGTTCAAGCCAAGCCAAATGAGTGAATATAAAAATAAAATGATAAGTGAAATATTGAGAAACAGCTATGACAGGCACACAATTGATAAGGGTAATAGAAATCTAAAAGGTAATACAGTATTTGCACTTACAAGGCCGCTTATACTGGCAGGAGAACAAACATTTTTTAATGATGAAAAAGCGTTAAATGAAAGATCATGTATTATTTACTTTTCTAAGGGTAAAAGAACCAGAGAACATACTGCAGCTATGAATTGGATAATGAATAATCAGGATATTTTAAATAAGCTGGGTAGGAGTTTAATTGACATAGTTTTAAACATGTCAGTAGAACAATATAAGCAAATTAGAGAAGCTGAAGACAGTAAGATTGACGGATTAAAGGACAGATCTTTAAACACTGCAATTAATATATGTACAGGTATTGCCATACTAAATAGGCTGCTTAGTAAGTTTGGATTAAAAGAAGTGGAGTGATATAATTCTTTAGTTGCGGAGAATATTAGAAGTGAAGTTTTAGACAACATGGATGAGTCAATGTCTGAGATTGAAAATATATTGAAGCTTTATGACCAGATAATAGAGGACAATAGGATTATGAGCAGTGACTTGAAATATGCTTTGCAGCGTAAAAATGATGAAATATATATAAGGACAAGTGAAATGTTCAATCAAATACTTATATATATGAAAAATATAGGAGATAAAAAACCTATACTGGAGCTAAAAGATTTTAAGAAACAGGCAGTAATGGCAGGCTATATAATAAAATTATCAGGGAAGCAAATAAAAATAGACGATTCTAATATAAGGTTTGATTTATACAACATTAAAAAACTTCAAAAATTAGAGGTAAATTCAATATCTCCACTAGATGTAGTGGAAGTTGAATGGGAAAAAGGTGAGCAGCAAGTTATATATCCAGATGAATTCAACAATAAATAAAACAAGTAACTAAATTTATAAAAATGTTACTTGTTTGCTACCAAAATGTTACCTGCTTAAACGGCTATATATCTAGGCTTATATATATTTATATATGATTAGTAACATAGTAACATAAAAAAATATATATACGCGCACGTATGGGTCTGTATGTGCATAATAAAGATAGCTCTTATATTTTTAAAAAAATGTTACTTTGCTACTAATGCTTATAAAGCAAGTAAAATCAACGGTTGTAGCCGCAATATTAAATGTTACAGCATGTTACTAAAAATGTTACTAATTTAAAGGGGATGAAATATGAAGTTTAATATAAATGAAATCAATAGAGAAAGAATTGAACAGATAGAGTTGGACTTGAATAAAGAGTACCGTAAAGGCAGAAGAAAGGATAATTGTAAAATTCATGAACTGCTTAATGAAAAGGACAGACTTTTAAAGTTAATTGACTAGAGGAGGTTAGATATTATGGATTATATTAGAGAGACAGTAGAATACCTGAAAAACTATAATAATTTAGATATAGCAAGGCAAAACCTAAAAGATGAAATCCTTGAACTTGAAGAAGCCCTAAAATCAGTTGGCCAGATAAATTATTCACACATACCCCTTGGTAGCCAAATTAAGCTTCCAGGTGATAATACAATTAATAAAATGTTTAGATTGAGTAAGGCAAAAGAGGAATATAGAAGTACACTCATTACTATAAAACGAATGGATAAGGTTTTTAAGATATTTGATGAAACCAATCCTAAATTTTCTACAATACTTAAGGCTTATTTTTTATAGATCATCTGGTAGAGGAAGATATACTTAAACAGTTTAGTTACTCAGAAAGGCATTTAAGAAGATTAAAAGGAAAAGCACTCAGGGGTTTTGCAGTGCAGTTATTTGGGATAAAAACCCTGGGAGTTTAAAAGAGGATGTCCGTTTTATGGCCGGAAACTTGACAGGGTATATGATATAATGGAGCTAAGCGAAAGTAAAATTAATACCGAGTTTAATAGTGATTTATAGATTTTTGATACCAATAAAGGTACTTAGATAATTCTGGGTGCCTTATTTATGTTAAATGTTAAAGGAGGTTGTATTATGCTAACGAACGTGTCACCAGGGGCAAAGTATTTGTTAATTTATAGGTTTATAATCCGATCATGTTGGAGTAATGGGAGCATAGCTGTCATATACTGAAAAGTAAATGACATAAGTTAACGCATTTGAAATATAAACCGGTTAAATATTGACTATATTTGCAATAAATACTTTGTACTTCATGACACGGATACTCCTTCCGCCCCCATAAAGCAAGATATTACTAATAAAATAATACAATATGAAGCCGAATATAATATTAGTGTAAAAGAAGAGCTTATTAAAGTTCTTATAAATATTTTTTTAAATACTAAAGCATAAGGGGATTGAAGTACATTTGAAAAAGTATTGGGCAAGAGAAGTCAACAGATTAAAGAAAAAAGGTTATACAATCGAGGAAGCAATTATAAAAGTGAGTAAGAGAAAATTAGAATACGAAGGAAGAATGGATTGTTATTTCAGTTTAAAGGGAGCAATGTTATATGATAAATACAAATAAATCCACTCCATCAAATAAAAAAACAAATAGACTTAATAGAACCAATGCTAACAGGTAAAACAAAGGATCGTTTATTTTATCTAATTTATTGAATCTATTTTGCCCCTCATGACACGTTTGTTGGTATTAGTCTTACATGCTGTGGGTAATTTTATATAGTGTCTATGGTTGTGGGACACGTTAAATATAAACACAACCGCTAAATTATTTATAACGTTTAAAGAAATCAGGAGGATTTACCTTTATTTTGTAGAATTTTATAAAATAAAGGAGATGATAATATGCCTAAGAAAGAAATAAAAGGTAATTTAGGTAATAAAGTAAAAAATAAGCAGTATGAGAAGTTAGGCATAAAGAAAAACTCAACTGGAGATTTTGAGTATATAAATCCAGAAGATAGGGATAAATCAAAATATCAATCAGTAAGAAAGGAGCCTTTGAAATGGAGCAAGAGGTCCTTTTTTCATTTCCAAAACAAAATGAATAAGACGGGTGGTGAGTTTATGGGAAAATCAAAATGGCATACCATAAAAGATAAATTAATATTAGTTGAAGGTTGGGCAAGAGATGGACTCACTGATGAACAAATAGCAAAGAATTTAGGTATTCATGCTGCTACATTATATGAATATAAAAAGAGGTATTCCGAGTTTTCCGAGGCCCTAAAAAGAGGTAAAGAGGTAATCGACTTCGAGGTTGAAAATGCTCTCCTAAAAAGAGCTTTAGGATACTCATACACAGAAGTTATCAGAGAAAGAGTAATAAGGAAAGATGAACACGGAAAAGTATTAACTGACATACATGGTTTTCCCACTTATGATATGGTAGTTACAAAGACTGTTAAAAAAGAAGTTGTTCCAGATACTATAGCTCAAATATTCTGGTTAAAAAATAGAAAGCCTAAAGAATGGAAAGATAAGCAGGATGTAGAGCATAGTGGAAGTATAGGAGTGAAAAAACTTGAAGATTTCTTCTAAATAAGAAATTCTATTTTTATTAAAAAGGGAGTGGGAAATGTGGAAACAAGAGAAATTCCAAAAGAAAAATACAGGGGTAGCAAAAAACTAAACAAAGATGAATCAGGGAGGGGTGAAAACCTCTCCTTTTCTGATATAGAGAAACTTATGAGGCATGGAAGTTATAAAAGAATTAAGGGTGCTGTCAGACAGATAAAATAGAGAGACTTTTTATAACTCTCTAAAAAGGGGAAAATAATTGATTATGTTTTAACAAGTTGAAGGTACTTTAGTGCCTGAAACTAAAAACCGCCTGCTATGCGGGTGAGATTAAATGCT
>NZ_JBJHZX010000082.1:0-7985 GCF_045310515.1 Candidatus Clostridium eludens
GGCTCCTGTTCAATACAGAAACCAGCTTATAATTGCCTAGCTTTTTTCAAAATGTCCTTGACATAGGGTCCATTTCAGTTCTCCCCACTAGGTCTCTTACTATATTTACTTTAAGTCCTGCTCATAAGCTTCAATCATTTTCTTAACCATATTACCACCTATAGAGCCAGCTTCTCTCGCTGTTAAATCTCCATTGTAGCCATTCTTTAAATTTACTCCAACTTCTTTAGCTGACTCCATTTTGAACTTATCTAGAGCTGCTCTAGCTTCTGGGATTACTAATTTATTGTTACGTGTCATAATTAACACTCCTTTATATAGTAATCTTCACTACTACATTTAAAGTTTGTGTATTTCTATAAAAAATACTCTAGGTAATTGAATCAATATTAGGAAATAGCTATAAGATAAATTACCTCTTCTTAAGCTTAGCTTTATCATCTTCCATGTAGTTACTATATTTATTGTCAAATTAACTACCATCTCAACTGCTCTTATATGTTTTTCTATGTCTTAACCAAAAGTGCCTTAATAAACTATTTAAACATCATAAGACACTTTTTCAACCTATTCATGCGGGCTTATGTTTATTTTTCTCTTTCTTTTTATATGTATTATTTAACTACAGTTTTATGATACTACAAAAACACACTAATAAATAAAGATAAATCATCATCATTTATCCTTATTTATTAATGTTCCATAAACGATATATTTTTACAACTGGAAGGCTTTATTTCTCTAGAATTCTGTTAGATTGATGGCTATGGGGTAATGCCATCAGTCGTGTCATGTACTGAAAAGCATATACCATATAAAGGAGCCTAAAAGTTATGGGCCACATGGTAGAATTAATATCCAGTATATGTCCTTAGCTAAAAACCCACATTAATACAAAAATAACTATAATTACTATCAAGGTTATATAAAATTTATTTTAATACTTTGTTTTTGATGCTAATTTCCTAATGTGATTTTTATTGACTACAATTCATAAATTAAGGATTACCTAATGTCTTATCATGTTTACCTATATTTCTTAACAATATGCCACCATCTATATACTGCCACGTTACCCTAATATCCATTGTAATTGTCATCTCGAAAATATTACCAGTACCCTGTATTCTCTTTATTCTTAAAGAAGGATGAAATTCAGCATATGGATGTTCAATAAATTTAGTAAATTGTTTTTTAAACGATTCTTTAATATTATTAGGCAGTTTTTTATACTCTCTTTTAAATTTATCAGTACGCTCAATTATCAAGATCTTCAAACAACTCCTGGGCGGAATTAAATTTTCTAGTATTTCCATTTGCTATATCTTTATCTGCCTGTTTTTCATCCTGCTGCCATTCTCCACTCCAAAACCATGCCTGATCCTTTGGAACTATAACTACTGGTTTAATTACAATCTTATTATCTTCAACATCAATATCTATAGAATCGCCAATTTTCAAATTAAGCTTTTTTATAATTTCCTTTGGAATTGTAACTTGTGATTTTTCTCTTAGTTGAGTAATCATGAAATCACCTTCTTAAATTATTATTTTCCTACTTTCTAACTTTATTATATATGTATTTTTAGTTATTGTATACAAAAATTTTATTAGAGTTCCACAAGACGATATACATCATCAATATCATCCTGGTTAATACCTAAATAAAGCTTAGTTATAGCCTGGTTACTGTGATTATATAGCTCCATGAGAATCGGTATAGGTACACCTTTCTTCCATGAGTGGTATCCAAATGTTTTGCGTAAGCTGTGGCAGCCAATGTGTTCTTTTATTCCAACTGCTTCACAGGTTCCCTTTATTATTTTTATAGCCATATAACGGGTAATTGGCCTATTTTCTCCCTCTCTACTCTTAAAAATGTATTCTTTATCACTTATATGTCCAAGTTTCTTTTTAAGCTTTAAAAGTGCCTCTACAGCATTTTTATTTAGTAGAAATTTTTTAATTTTACCAGTTTTCTTTTCCTTAACGTAAACATGGGTCTTAAATTGATTTTCTTCAAAATCAAATACATCTCCCCAGGCAAGTGAAAGTATATCTGATATTCTTAATGCTGAATTAAGTCCCAATACTATCAAAGCATAATTTCTCATGTTTCCTGATCCAATTAAATACTTCTTTAAATCATTTATTTTTTTAACTGTTCTTATAGGTTCTACCCTTTCCATTTTTACCTCCAGTTTATTACACTTATTATCTATATATATTATATTATGTGTAACTAAAAATTTCAATTTTATATTTCAAAACATAAAAAACAGGTATAAAACCTTATATATCAAGGCTTTATGCCTGTTTTGTGAGTTACACACAATAACGATTCTGTGTAATTAACCTTATTAAATTTTAAAAGTAAGAACTTTAACCAGCCTCTGCAAAACATCAAACCTAAACACTACACCTATGAAATCCCAACAATCAACATGAGCTATACCTCGCCCTGTACGGTATTAATTCACTGCTAACTTTCCGATATTTGCAGAATATCTAGTAAGAATACAAACAAAGGTATGCCTATAATCAACCCCCATATTCCCATGTAGTGCTGTGAAAAAATTAAAATTAAAAACACAAAGAATATAGGTAAATGGACTGATATGGACATCAATTTTGGTTTTATTATATAGTTTTCTAATAAATGTAGAACTCCAAAGATTACTAATACATCAATTACTTTAGGTATCCCTCCAAGACTAAAGGCTATTATCATAAAAGGCACAAGAGCTATAATAATTCCTGCTATAGGTATTAAGCTTAATATAAATAACATAACACCTAAACCTAAAACATCATCAAAACCCAAAAATGAAAGACATATGGATGCAACAACTGAATTTATTAGAGAAAGAATAGCCTGAACCTCCATTATTTTCCCAAAGGAATTTAAAAATTTTTTTCCTAGGTATTTATAATAATTATAAAAATAAGCTATTTTACTTTTTTCAATTTTTCTTGCAAAGGTTACTATTTGTTCCTGTTCTAAAATCAATAATAAGCTGAGTACAAAAGAAAATAAAATATTTACACTTAACTGCTCCATTTTAAGTACCCACTTTAAAATTAGACTTCCACTCTTACTGAGATAGGTGTTTATATTGGCTTGCTTTATAAGCCACATAACTCTACTGCCTAATATATTTTTATAATTGTTAACATTAAATTCTATAAGCTGTCTTCTTATAAAAAATAATTGCTTAATAACTGCGGGAATGCAATTGTAAAGAAGAAAGCATATTCCAAAAAGCACCAATATGTATATTAATATTGTCATAGCTCTCTTTTTAATTGGAAATATTTTATGTATAAACCTATAGATAAAGTTGATTGACTTATAAAATAAAAAAGAAAGAACAAAAGTTAAGAGAACTAATGTAAGCATGGTCTTTATAGAATAAAGTAAGATTATTAATAAAAATATTGCAAAAAGCTTTTTTATAAGATCTTCTGTAAAAACTTTCTTAAATAAATCCATTGATTATACATCCTTTTATTAAAATTAAAAAATCTATATTTATTATTATAAGTTTTTTTGTATTAGTTGTACAAGATAAAATTACCTTTACGATGGGATTAATGCCAGCATTATATTAAGTACAAGTTAGATATATATTAGGTTATTGCAAAAACATTAATTGAACAGAAGAAACCTAATGTCTAATATATAATAAAACATCTAATGAGATCACCCAAATTATGGAATACGCTTTACCCCTGTTGTCACAGATGCTCCCATTACCCAAAATATATATTCCTGACCTATACCTAAAATATGTCTTAAATTTCCTTTGTGGTCTATTATAATTTGTGTCCAATAACTCTTAGTATCTTGTTTTCATATTTATATTAGTTTTATCTGAATTTCACATTTTGTTTCATCCCATAGGGTTTCTTTTACTGTAAATCCATAAGCATGATTAAGTCCTTTAATCATGCTTTCTAAGGGATTAAGACAATAAATATCACAAGGTTTACCTGCACCATTTTTTTTGCAAAGACCATAAAGTTTACAAACTTTATTGGCAGCAATAAAACAATCTTTTTCTTTAATGATTTCCCATTTTGCACAATTAAAAATTTCGTTAAAATTCATGAAGACATCTTCTATACTTGTTACTTCCATATTTTCAACCAATTTGCTACCACATTTCATTTGTTCTTTTCGCTTCTCCTCAACAATTCGTGCCAATATCCCTTCTTTTGTATATCTATAAACAGAATCCGCCAATATTGCAACATAAAAATTCTCAAGGAATTTTATCTTTTTTTCAAGTTTCATACAAACTCCTCCTTAAAATACTATTCAAATACTTAGTGCAAAATCTTAAGAATTTGTGACTGGTATTATAAGTATTTATTCCAATAATTATATTGGGGCAATATTTGATTGGATTCAAAATATAAATTGGCTTTGCCAATGATTTTTCGAATTTTTTTGTATTCCTGTGGAAGATTAACTCCAATAACTAGATTTTTCATACGACACTTACATTTTCCATTGCAATTTTGCAAAATGCATTCACTACTCAAAAAATTTTTTAATTTTCGTCTACTACGAGAAACTATTTTACGTACACTGTCCTCTTTTTTATTAAATATTGTGGCAATTTCGGCATATGGTAATTGTACGATATCACGAAAAATATAAGCCAAACGATTTTCCTTATTCAAACACTGTAACACTCCACTAAGACATTTATCGCACATTTCTTTTACCCATATGCTTTCATCATGATCTCTAAATTCAGAACTTTTAAATTCTTCTTTTCTAAAATATTGTCTTAAGAATTTTGATGTATATAACCGTTCATTATTAATAAAACGTAAACTAACACGATATGTTATTGTGTATATCCAAGTTGATAATTTTGATTCTCCTTTAAACGAATGAATACTTTTTATTATTTCCAACCATACTTCTTGAGCAACGTCTTTAGCTATTTCTTCATGTTTCATCATTCTGCGGCAAATAGAAGAAACCATTGTTCCATAGTCGTTAATAAGTTTTTCAATTAAATAAAACTCCTCTTTTTCCATAAATTTCATATCCTTCCCATTTTAACTTATCACTAAACTAATTTTAGACTTTTTAAATTTTTTGACTAGGGCGTGTCTGAAAACTCAAAAATAAACAAATAAAATTGCTAAACAACAAAAAAGTAAGAGGAATATATACCAATGAAAGGCTATTTTGTGTTAGTAGATCACATTAATTAGACTGTTTGTATAGTAAAAAAATAGTTTTCAGACACGCCCTAGTCCTTAAACTACTAAATTTTAATTTTATAACCCTCAATTGCTGTAAATTACTCTAAATATTTGTAATATACTATTATTTAGAGGTTGCTTTGCCCCTGCTTACACCAATGCTGGCATTAGGCCAAAATATGCATTAGAAAATCCTCTTTGATTTCAATCCATTAAGACACATTAGCGTATAACATCAGGACAAACGAATGAAGAAAATAAATCTCATAATTTCAAAGTTAAATTTTTATCATGCGTTTGTTCTGTATATAGCATTATATTCCATGGAATTATTATCATAAATAATATATAATTAGAAGCATGTATAAATATTGGTTAATTAATAAAGTGAAAAATAAGCTTTAATTATAGAAGCTTTTTTAATATTTTTTATTAATACCATTTAATGTACAAGCAATAAACCTTACTGATAATTAAGGAGTAAAGATTGCCAAGAAAAGGGGGAATATAAATGGCAAATAAAAAAATATATATGGGATTGTCAAAGATTGCTATAGCTGCAATAATCGCAACTTCTTTAAGTGGAGTTGTTTATGCAAAAGATGGTGATATATACAAACTACCTGTAGCACCTTCTACTTCAGTTACAAATGAAGGTGGCATAGGTAACATAATACTTAATAAGTCATCTCTTATTGACCTTATAGTAAATATGAGTAAATATGGATATGAAGCAGGGAGTAAAATATATAAAGCATCAGATGCGAATGCTCAATGGAATGCGAATCCTACAGCAACATCAGCTACGATATATTCAAATATAGAAAAAAGTGATACAGCATTAAATTATACTCCTGTAGCAACTTCAAATACATTAGTTGGAACTTTCAGTAGTGTATTTGGACAAAGTTATGTTACTGCAACGCTTCCAACTGGAGCAACCATTAAGTCTGTAACATCAGATGGAACAGCACTAGCGTCTACAAGTTATAGCCTTAGCAGAAAAACATTAACAATATTAGGCGTTACTTCAGCAAATACTGTTACAATAACTACTGGTGATGGAACTGTTTATGCATTAGTAAATACTTCATCAACTGGTGGAACAACTACAACGATTCACAGAGTTGAGTTTGCTTCAGCTGGCCTAACAAAAACTGGAACTAACACAGTTGCATTCCAATACAAGGTAATAGATGAAAATGGTACAGATATTACCAAAATAGTTCCAGCCTCAGAAATAAGTGCAGTTGCATCTGTAAGCTCATCCATAGTCTTAGAGCCATCAACAGGAATAGGAACTATAACATTTAGTAATTCTTCTGATGTCGATAAACAAGTTATTGTTACATTATTCGAAATGGAATCTGGAACTTCAGTATATTTAGATACATCTAACCCTGGAACTGGTATAAAGGGAGATTCAAAGGTTAGTAAAATCATGATAACTTCAACTACATTAGATCTTTATTCATCTAGTACTAGTGGTGTAGATAATGGGTATGCAACTTATAAGGTATTGGATCAATACGGAAATGATATAACAACTTCTGCGTTAGCGCAGGATATTACTTGGACATGTAATATAGGAACTATTACAGCAAGTAACGGTGTGTTAACAGTTTCACCTTTTATTAGTGGCAGCACCTTAACAAAATATGCTACTACTACAATAGCTGCAACTGACCAATCAACAGGAACTACAACAAGTGCCAATTTAACAGTACCTCAAAGTCAGACAACTTTAAGTAACATAACGTTAAATAATTTATATTGTACAAATAATGCTAATGCAGTATTAACTGATGGAGATACTACGGATTCATTCTATATAGACTATACAGCAACAGATTCCACTGGAAATACAACTAAAAGTTATGACTTAATAAATGCGGGATTAGTGAAAGACGATGACGGAAATGTACAAATAGTTTCTTCTGACCCAACATGCTTACAAGTTCAATTAGTTAGGGATCCAAATAATTATAATAATGCAGCAATACAGGTTAGTCCTAAAGCAGGTGATCTTGTGGCAGATCAGCCAATAAATATTACAGTGTCCACATTAAACGGTAAAACATCAACTATTGATTTAACATTAAAGAAAAAATTAATGGTAGACACACTTACTTTAATAGCTCCAAGTCACTCAGTGGCTGCTGGTGATACAGATGTAAATATTCCATTTAAAGCTTATGATCAAAACGGCAATGCACTAACTAAATATAGTGATATTAATGATAATACAGTAATACTAACAAGTGATATTTCAAGTGTTACTGGTATTGACAAGAATTTAGATATTATTCAAAACCCAGATGGAACTGCATCAATCGAGATAAAGAAAATTCCAGCGTTAATAGGTACCCTTACTTCTCAAACACATACGATACAAGCCATTATACCAAACAATGGAAAATTCAGTACCTTAAATATAGTAGTTCATGCAGCAGCCGTTTCAAATAAGTGATTATAAATGCATTAAAAAAGATTTAACGTAAGCGGAAATTATCAGGTGTATAGGCGTAAAAATAAACGACCATTCATTAGAGTGGCCGTAATTTGTTGCTATTATGATATTATAACGAATAACTGCAAATTCAGTTACTTATTTTGGAAATGTGTGCTAGATATCTTATTGTATTTAGACAATACAATAAAAAAGTAAGCACCTTATATGATAGGCACTTACTTTTATCAGTATTCATTATTTTTTCGGAGACTAAATAATATACGAACTTCTGGCAGTTGCACTTTAA
>NZ_JBJHZX010000083.1:0-7921 GCF_045310515.1 Candidatus Clostridium eludens
AATCTATACAAAATATAAAAAATAAATAAGTCTATAGCAGTTATTTAACTGACCATAAACTTATTATACGAGGGGTGATGGAACTTGAAAAAAATTTATATTTTTGCATATTCTATGTATCAATGCAATTCATAATTTTTATGTTTACTCCAGCAGGTATGCTGAAGACTAAACTTTATGGTTTATTTAAAAATAATTGTAAATTTTATTGACATTGTACAGTTTAATATATATAATAAAATTTAATAAGAGTAATAATTTAAAATTTAATAAGTTAATCCTTATCAAGAGAAACTTAGGGAATGGCCCGATGAAGTTTCAGCAACCACATTCAAATTTTATGTAAGGTGCTAAGTCCATCAGAACGTAGTTCTGGAAGATGAGGTAAAGGAAAAACCTTTAAGGTTGGTTCTTTTATATCTTTGGTGATGATATACAACCCTCTTCTTACATTGAAGAGGGTTTTTATTTTACATTAATAAAGTATTGTAAAAGGGGGTAGAATATAAATATGGAGGCAAAAACTGTACGAAAAAATCAGATCTCAGAAGAATATGTGAAAAAAATACTTGAATCGTTAAAAAATATAAGCTACGGATCTATAACTTTGGTAATTCAAGATGGAATAGTAATTCAGGTGGAAACTAAGGAAAAAATAAGACTTAAATAGAGAGTTATTATTGATTATCCTTTAAATAAAGAGTAAAATATAATCAGAGACAATGTTGAGTATTTAAGTCGGATATTATTTCGTTTAATTGCTCAGTTAATTTTGTAGCTGATTTTTTTTGTATTTAAATATGAGTTAAATGCTCGGATATAGAGGAGAGATATGATGTCAAATAAGTTGTTAAAAATAAATAATCTGAGAACAAAAGTTGAAGAAAAAGAAATACTAAAAGGAGTGAATTTAGAGATTAAAAAAGGTGAAATTCATGCTATAATGGGACCAAATGGTGCAGGAAAATCTACCCTTGTAAATACTATTATGGGCCACCCTAAATATAGTATATCAGAAGGTGATATAATATTTGAAGGAAAATCCATTAATGATTTAAAAGTAAATGAGAGAGCTAGATGCGGAATTTTTATGTCTTTCCAATATCCTGAAGAAATACAAGGTATAACTGTTGAGAATTTCCTAAGAAGTGCAAAAATTTCAGTTTCAAGGAAAAAAATTGGTATATTGGCATTTAGAAAGGTTTTAAAGGAAAAATTAAAACTTTTAAACATAGATGAAAGTTATACCCGTAGGTATTTAAATGTAGGATTTTCTGGTGGAGAAAAGAAAAAAAATGAAATACTTCAGATGGCAGTGCTTGAACCTAAACTGACTATGCTGGATGAGACAGATTCAGGACTTGATGTAGATGCTGTTCGGATAGTATCGGAAGGAGTAAGTACGCTTAGAACAGAAGGTAATTCCATACTTATAATTACCCACCATAATAGTATATTAGAATATTTAAAGCCAGATTATGTCCATGTGCTTATAGATGGAAAAATAGTTAAGACTGGGGATGTATCCTTAGCTGAAGAAATAGAGAAAAATGGATATGATAAATTTAAAGGGTTAGTATAATTCACTGCTTAATAAGAGAGGTGTTTCTATTGAAGAGAAATAAAACTTATATAGAAGATATAGCTAGAAGTATTTATGACATAAAAAATAAAGATAAATCCAGTTATAGAACTGATAGGGGACTTACAAAAGAAATAATAGAAGAAATATCCTATGAAAAAAATGATCCAGTTTGGATGAAACAGCATAGACTTAAATCTTTAGAAGTATATAATAGTATGTCAATGCCTGCCTGGGGACCGGATTTAACGGATTTAAATATGAATAATATAGTCACTTATGTTAGGCCCAATACTAATATGAAACATGATTGGAAAGATGTTCCCGAAGATATAAAGAATACTTTTGATTTACTTGGTATACCTAAGGCAGAGCATGAATCATTGGCAGGAGTAGGAGCTCAATATGATTCGGAAGTTGTTTATCATAATGTAAGTGAAGAACTGAAAAAACAGGGTGTATTATATATGGATATGGAAACAGCTATAAGAGATTATGAGGAGCTGGTAAGACCTCATTTTATGAAACTTGTACCTCCAACGGATCATAAATTTGCCGCACTTCATGGAGCAGTTTGGTCCGGTGGATCATTTGTATATGTTCCAGAGGGAGTGGAAGTTGATATTCCCATTCAATCTTATTTCAGACTAAATGCACCTGGGGCAGGACAGTTTGAGCATACCCTTATAATACTTGAAAAAGGGGCAAAGATTCATTATATAGAAGGGTGCTCTGCACCCAAATATTATGTAAATAATTTGCATGCAGGATGTGTTGAATTATATATAGGGGAAGGAGCTTCATTGAAATACAGCACTATAGAAAATTGGTCCAGGAATATGTATAATTTAAATACAAAGAGGGCAACGGTAGATAAAAATGGCCATATAGAATGGGTAACAGGTTCTTTTGGATCTAAAGTATCAATGCTGTATCCAATGAGCATATTAAAAGGAGAAGGAGCAAAATGTGATTTTACAGGTATAACTTTTGCAGGCGCTGGTCAGCATTTAGATACAGGTTCAAAAGTAGTTCATGCAGCACCAAATACCACATCTACTGTAAATTCAAAATCTATATCTAAAGATGGGGGAGTTGCTATTTATAGAGGACTTTTAAGTTCTACTAAAAATGCAGTACATTCAAAATCAAGTATATCTTGCGAATCACTTATGTTGGACGGTAAATCTAGATCAGATACAATACCTGTTATAGATGTATGTAATAATAATGTAGATATAGGTCATGAGGCTAAAATAGGGAGAATAAGTGAGGAGGCTGTTTTTTATCTTATGAGCAGGGGACTTACAGAAGAAGAAGCAAAAGGTATGATAGTTACAGGTTTTGTTGAACCTATAGCAAAAGAACTTCCGCTTGAGTATGCGGTAGAGATGAATAATTTAATCAAACTAGAATTAAAGGGAACTATAGGATAGGAGGTATAGTATGTATGATAAAGAAAATTTCAGTGCAGATAAAGATGTGATGTCCATATTTGAAAACAAAAGGGATTTTAAACTGAACCAAATCTGTGTTCCTATATGGAGATATCTTGGACTGAATGATTTTTCTATTAAAAATTATAGTCTTCCAGAAATAGAGCCATATAAAGTAGACTATATAAATTTTCAACCTGAAGATTTTAAAAAGAGTATTATAATGCCTACCAAGCAGGCAGGGAAAAGTAGATGTCTCTACAGCTATTTGAATTTTAAGGAAGTAACCTCTGTATCTGAGGATTTTGTAAAACTAGCAGAAAACGGATTTAATTCAGGAATATTTATAAAAATCCCTCAAAATAAACTTATAGATTCATACGTAAGACTTAATTTTAATTTAGACAGAGATAATCCAATTGTTATGGATCATAACATAATCATAGCAGAAGCCAACAGCAAAATTACTTTTATAGCAGATTATTATACTAATGACAAAGAAATAAATGCTTTTCATAATGGATTGACCAAAATAATTGCAAAAGATGGAGCTGAAGTAAATGTTATAAAGATTCAAAGAATGAATGACAAGTCAACTCACTTTGATTGGAATATGGCTTCAGTGGAAGGAAGTGCAAAGATAAATTGGATAACTGTAGAAATTGGAAGTGATATAAGTGTTACAAACTATAATTCTAGCTTAATGGGACATTATAGTACTTCTAATATTTATTCAGCTTATTTAGTAGATGGAGACAGAAAACAGGATATTTATTATACTAACAATCACTTTGGTAAAAAGAGCATTAGCAATATGTTTGTAGAAGGAGTATTAAAGGATAGAGCCAGAAAAGTATTCAAAGGAGATATAGATTTTAAGAGAGGCTCATCTGAATCTAAAGGTTCTCAAGTTGAACAGGTACTTCTTTTAGATCCTACGGTGAAAACAGATTCTGTTCCCATGCTTCTTTGTGAAGAAGAGAATGTAGATGGATCACATGCAGCTAGTGTGGGTAGAATAGATGAGGATGAACTTTTTTATTTGATGAGCAGAGGGTTTAATTACAGCGAAGCTCAGAAACTTATAATAGAAGCTAGATTTAATCCTATTTTTGATAAAATTCCTGCAGATGATTTGAAAAAATTTTTATCTGAAGAACTTAATAGGAGGATTATGAATGAATAGTTTGGATACAAAAGTGACAAATATAGATGTGAAGAAAATAAGAGAGGACTTTCCCATATTGTCTATAAAGGTAAATAACAGGGATTTAGTATATTTAGATAATGGTGCCACAACTCAAAAGCCAATACCTGTTATAAAAGCCGTTCAACATTATAATGAAAATTTTAATGGCAATCCTCATAGAGGTGCCCATTATTTAGGTGTTACATCTACAGAGGCTTATGAAAAGGCTCGTGAAAAAGTAAAGGGATTTATAGGAGCAGAAAAGTGTTCTGAAATAATATTTACAAGAAATGCTACAGAATCTCTCAATCTAATAGCCTATAGCTATGGTATAAACTTTATAAATGAAGGAGATGAAATAGTAATTCCTATATCAGAGCATCATAGTAATATACTTCCATGGCAAATGATATCAAAAGCCAAAGGTGCGGTACTTAAGTACATGTATACTGATGAAGGCGGAAGATTAAATGAGGAAGAATATAAAAGTAAAATTACGGATAAAACAAAAATTGTTTCAATTGCACAAATGTCTAATGTACTTGGAACAAAGTATCCGGTTAAGGAAATTATCGCATATGCCCATGAAAAAGGAGCTATAGTTGTAGTGGATGGAGCACAGAGTGCTCCTCATATGGAAGTAAATGTATGTGATATTGACGCTGATTTTTTTGTGTTTTCAGGACATAAAATGCTGTCTTCTATGGGAGTAGGAATACTTTATGGAAAAGAAGAACTTTTATTAAAAATGCCTCCTTTCCTGAGAGGAGGAGATATGATAGAATATGTTACAGAACAGGAAGCTACTTTTGCAGAACTTCCGTATAAATTTGAGGCAGGAACTCAGAATGTAGAAGGAGCGGTATCTATTAATGCTGCTATAGATTATCTCAGTTCAATAGGTCTTGATAAAATTGAAGCATACGAAAAGGAGCTTACAGAATATGCCCTTAAAAAAATTAGTGAAATAGATTATATTACAGTATATGGACCAGAGAATACAGAAAATAGAGGAGGAATTATTTCTTTTAATATAAAAGATGTGCACCCCCATGATGTAGCAACAATACTAGACAGTTATGGTGTAGCAGTAAGGGCAGGGCATCATTGTGCACAGCCACTTATGAAGCATTTGGGAATACAATCCTCTGCCAGAGCCAGTTTTTATTTTTATAACACTTATGAAGAAATAGACAAATTTATAGAGGGTGCTAAGCATGTAAGGAAGTGGTTGGGATATGGACGATCTTAGTCTTATATATTCAGAAATAATAAAAGAACATAATCAGGATACTACAAATAAAAGAGAGATGAAAGATGCAGATTTAAAAGAAAGAGGTCACAATCCAAGTTGTGGAGATGACATAACTCTTTTGTTAAAATTCAATGGGGATATAATAAGTGATTTAGCCTATGAAGGCAGTGGATGTGCTATATCCCAAGCTTCTACATCTATGATGATAGATTTGGTAAAAGGTAAAACTATTGATGAAGCTATATATTATGTAAAGCTCTTTATAGGAATGATAAAAAAAGAAATCACAGATGATGATGAGTTAGAAAGATTAGAGGATGCTATTGCACTTAAAAATATATCAATGATGCCTGCCAGAGTAAAATGTGCAGTGCTTGCATGGCGTACTCTGGAGGAAGCCATAAAAAAGAGAGAAAAATCTTAGAGCATATATTAGCTTAGTTATATAATAAATCTCCTTCCAGAAAAAATATATTCTGGCTAGGAGATTTTTGAGCTGGCAGAACATAAAAGTAAAAAAATCCGTTAAATTGTATTGATAGGTTATTTGTAGGTGTCTTTCATGCTGTTCATAAAGGAAGAATACTCAGAATACAGCTTGCTTGTATCATCTTTCGAAGCAAAAGACGATTCTATTCCGTTTTTTACAACCTTGCATATGTCATTAAAATCGAAATTTTGATACTCTATAAGATATTGAAACTCTTGAATTATATTGGTATTTGATACAGTTGTATTATCTGTATTTACTGTTACAATAAGTCCCTCATCTAAATATTTTTTTATAGGATGTTCTTTATAGGAATTTACTGCAGAAGTATTTACATTACTGGTTATGCATACTTCTAGAGGAATTCTATTTTCTTTTAGATAGTTTAATATTTTTTCATCTTTGTATGCATATGTTCCATGTCCTATTCTTTCGGCACTTAAAGTATTTAAAGATTTCATTATATTTTCTGCTGTACCGGTCTCGCCGGCATGTACTGTACGGTGAATTCCATATTCCTTGGCCAGTTTAAAAGCTTCTTTGTGAATCTCAGGAGGAAAATCCGATTCATTTCCGGCAAGATCTACAGCAACTACACCCTTGTTAGTATATTTTTTTGCTGTATTTACAATTTCTATTCCATTTTTTACAGGATCTTGTCTTAGTATACATAAAATTAGATTAGACATGATATGCAAAGTGTTTCTTCCGTAATCCATAGCAGAAAGTACAGTATCTATGACCTGTTCTGAAGTTAGGCCTCCTTTTAAATGATTAAGAGGAGCAAAACGTATTTCTATATATTTTATGTTTTGTTTTAGAGCATCTTCTAATAATTCCACGGTTACTCTATATATATATTCTTTCTTCTGCATCACTTGTATGGGTAAATTGAACTTATTTAAATATTCTTTTAAAGAAGTACATTTACCAAGAACCTTAACTTCTTTCTGAAAATTGTACAGTTCTCTGTTGGGGAGAGGTATATTTTCTTTATACATAATCTCTAAAATAGTTTCTGGTCTTAAACTACCATCTAGGTGGCAGTGAAGGTCTGTTTTAGGAATAAGTTTAAGTATTTTATCAAAATTCATTATATCACTCCTTTAATATATTGTTAGTGGTATTTTTATTAAAGTATTTCAAAATAAATAATCTAAAGTTTATCCGAACGCTACCATTGCTAACACCCCCAGCGCACTCTGTGAAAGCGATTCACGCAAAATTAAAAATTTTGGTTCTCTGCTTTTCTATCAAAGTGGGGGATAAGTACTGCTACGCACCTGAACCTAAGAATCACTTGATATTATAGTATCATTAATAGTATACATTTACAATAAACAGTGCTTAATGTATATTAATACATTATTTGTCTAAGTATTATATTTTATAGTATAATTTATGTTTTTAAGTAAATAAATGTATTATATTAATTATTGCAATATATGAAATAAAGTAATACAATAAAAAAGGTTGTGAAAAATTAATAATGGAGTGAGAGTTTTATGAAACAAATAGAGCAGCTTAGAGAAAGGTTGAATGCACTAGTTGCTACAAATGATATATTATGTAAAGGTGAGGTGTTAAGATTAAGCCAAGAATTAGATAAATTAATTTATATGCAATATAATAGAGGTATTAAGAATTATAAAGGAACTATAGATGTAGGTTTGGAATTTAATATATAAGCATTGTTTTTGAGTATATTGCATTAAAGAATTGTGAAACATATAATGAAGTGACAGAGTGTAAGGATATGTTTTAGGACAAGAATTTATACATATTTTGAAAGTTAAAAGGTTTATGAATATAAATAGGTATTGAAGTACATAATGTATAATAGGGTAGTTGTAGTTAATTATAAAAGAATTTAATTATGAAATTTTGCCAACATAAAAAAATTGATAAAAAATGTTGACAAAGATAATTTCAGATGATATACTATAAAAGCTGCTTAAGTAAACAGCAG
>NZ_JBJHZX010000084.1:0-7796 GCF_045310515.1 Candidatus Clostridium eludens
TTAAGGCTTATATACTCTCTAAGGTTAAAGATTTTGAAACTATAAATGCAGTAGTAACAGAACTGACACATGATGAACTAATGAAAGAACTAGGAATAAAAGAATACTAAAGGTGAGTGTTACACAGGTGCATTCCTAGTAAATAAAGATTCAATACAGAGCGAGTGTAGTATAAATAAAGCTGTAAAGAAAAAAAAGGCTGGATTTTAAAGCTACATAGAAGCCATTTAAGTTATGGGAATTTTTCAGATGACCAATTTTATTCATTAAAATAAAAAAAGTCCTATATGAGATGTAATTTTATAATACATTATTCTAAAACATATGTGAATAAATAATACCTTCCACAAACTACAATATATGTATTTGTGGAAGGTAAATTTTCTTAGTGTTACTTTTGCACGAATTGCTTTCTGTACTCTATTCATAGGTATATTTAAGTAACATTTCGTAAAACTACTAACAATCTTGAAAATGTATTTTAGCTAAAAATACGTTTTTAATAATGATAGTATGACGTTTGATATATCTTAACTCTGTTAAACATAGCACCAACTGAGTTGTAAGCATACTGGTATGGAGAATTTATATATGAATCAAGTGCCGCCATAAAATCAGTTATAGAATATGTTCGAGCATACTGGTACTCAGAACTTACTGACATATAACCTCCAATAGTAGGATCATAAATAGTCGGATTTGTAGCTACTGATGCTATACTCTCATCATATTGTTTACCACTAACTATACTTATTGGGAAAGGAGCCCAATTTGTTGGAAGTACATAAAACTTTGGTTTATTCAGCCCGTAATGTGATACAAGTTGTCTAACTGCATATGCACATGCTAAGTGATCTTGTTCTTGATAATCCAAAATAAGATTATTATTAGCATCATATAAATAATCTGTTTTAGCAGCATTTGTTTCTGGAGCCCTTAGTAATCCATCTGATCCTGATGTAGTGCTAACATAAAAATCAGAAGCAAATTTATTATTTGTGAATTTGCCAGTATTTTCTGCTATGGCTATAATTTTATTTTCTATCCTTACAACTTTATTATTAAAATCTGTGTTATTCAAATTTAGTAAATTTCTGGATACATTAGTTTGTACCTCATTCATATATGCTATTTTGCTTGAATCAGTTAAATGTAATTCAGCCACAGCAGAAGCCTGTTCACTGTTTCTCTCAATAGTAATTATTTTATCATTACTATTAGTTGTGGTATTAGCTCCACAAGTTACCTCCAACAATCGTACATCATAGCCATTTAAATAAGCATTTTCCATTCCCATTCCCATTGATAATGTTTCATCATCTTGATGAGGGCTTACGAATAATGAAACAGCTTGAGCGTGTGCTGATGTTTGGATGAATGGTACTAGTAATAGTCCCACAACAAGTGCCAATACTAAACCTTTTATTTTTTTTACGTTCATATAATTCCATCCTTTCAAATTTAATTATTATCCACCAAGTACTTGGATAAAATGAATATTTTATTGTTATTTAATAAGACATTCATCTTTAAAAATAGATTCTACAATATATTGAATTTCCCTGCTATATTTTACAAAAAAAATAAAACTTAACAAAATCAAGTTTTATTTTCCTAAAGTTTTAGTGAGTTTTCAGTAAAATTTGATAAATTAAGTTTATAATAAGCAAGAATAAGCCTGTCCAGTAATTATAGATTTATATAGGAAATTAGGCTTTACATTTCTAATGTCTAATTAAGCTACCTGTTAAAAAATAAAACTAGAGCGTTTTTTACTCTAGTTGCTGAACAAAATGAAAATATTATGACACATATTATGTATAAAGATTATACCCATTTGCTTTAAATAATTACAGTAGGTCTAACTTTGAATCTTTTTCAGTAATCATTCGCACTGGTTTGCAAGGAACGCCATACGCAAGATAGTTGTTAGGAATATCCTTTGTTACGACACTGCCTGCTCCAATAACAGCATTATCGCCAATATGAACACCACCAATAATTACAACATTTGCGGCAATCCAAACATTATTTCCTATATGAATCTCTTCTGCATATTCGGACACCGAAATATGACCATCCAGATATTTCATAGCCGTTCTTTCTTCAGCGATTAGTGGGTGATTCGTAGCCATTAAAGATACATTTGGTCCAAACATGACATTATTGCCTATATAGATTCTTGCGTCATCCATAATCATAAGGTTAAAATTAGCACCGAAATTTTCACCAATAAAAGTATGACACCCATAATTAAACTGTATCGGGCCTTGAAAATAGTATTTTTCTCCTATCTTCCCAATAAACTCTTTGATTATCGATAAGCGATTTTCATCATATTCATCAAGTGCATTAAATTTTTGACAAAGAATATGTGCCTTATGCTTAATATCTCGAAGTTCTTTTGTACGAGCATCAAACAATCTACCTGCAAATATTTTTTCTTCTTCCTTCATAGTCTACCTCCCATTAAAAACGATAGATTTAATTCGCAGAATACAAATGATTTTTAAGTTGTATCTTTTTACATCTACGACTTAACTAAATAATACCATAATCAAATTATTTTGGGATAGATAATTTAATGTTTATATAGTAAATTAAACATTAAAGTTGTTTTGTACAATTATTAATATGAGCAAATATGATTTTAGAGCGAAATTGTGTTTTGACAAAATAATTAGTATATACTTAGAATTAATCATAAGGCGTTTTAAGGCATGTTTTAATAGAAAGATATACATTTTTTATATATTTAAAGTTCAATATATGGAGTGCGCATGGAAGTTATATAGCTAATTCTATTTTCTTTTCTGTTATATCATTTATAGGTTATTTCATGAATGTATTTTGTTGCATGTTAAATAATAACATTTTCACATTGAAACTATTGAATTCACAGGGTTTGAGATTTAAAAGTGTAAGATAAATTTGAAACACGCCGATATGTGAAGGTACCCAATTATAAAAGAACTTAAGAAATGTGATAAAAGGGAATCACTATTTTAAAATAACGATTCCCTTAGGCGGTAGATAAATGTCGCTTGTCTACAGTCTGAAGAGGCTACTATAAAATTTTATAGTAGCCTCTTTTTATTATTTATCATTATAGTGTGTTTTACATTGTACTATTTCAAGATTTCCATCACGTATTCTATAAACAAGTCTATTTTTATCATCAATATGCCTACTCCAAAAACCAGTAAGATTTTCTTTTAATGGCTCAGGCTTACCAATACCAGCATATCCATTGCGTTCGATATCTTTGATAAGTGCATTGATACGCTTAAGTGTTTTTTTGTCCTGTTGTTGCCAGTATAAATAATCATTCCATGCTATATCTGACCAAATTTTAACCATTTTTAACTGTAGCTTCTATTAGGTTATGAGCTCTTCCTTTTCCAGCATCAAGCTGATTTATAGATTCTTGTAAGACTTGTTGATTATACTTGTTGTAAAAATCATCTTTGCGAGTGATTGTAAATGGTATGCCGCCCATATTAAGTGACTGTCTAATAAATATATTGATAGCTGTTGACATATTCATTCCCAAATCATCAAATAGTTTTTCTGCTTCTTTTTTTAAATTCTCATCCATGCGAACATTAACTGTAACATTACGACTCATATAATCATCTCCTTTCACATCTATTATATACATTGTATGTAATATCGTACACGTTGTCAATACAATATTTACATACTTATTTTTTTTAGAGATACTTCTTGATATAATTTTAGTAAACAAATTATCATTGAGACAGATAATTATATGTTTATAGAAATAATTATACTTTACGATAATAATGTACAGTTTTTAAATTATATTTTAAGAATATTTGTTTGAACCCAAGGACATTCAAAAACAATTGTTTATCTATCTAAAAAGCAATCCTAAATAAATAGAATTTAAGTCGATCAGCTTACTTCTGATTTTGTTGTTTTAGGCTATGCCTTAAATAAACTTCTGGTTACCCATAAAACCACATCTACCTTGCAGTTATAGCACTTATG
Organism: Candidatus Clostridium eludens; assembly: GCF_045310515.1. Classification (NCBI taxonomy): domain Bacteria; kingdom Bacillati; phylum Bacillota; class Clostridia; order Eubacteriales; family Clostridiaceae; genus Clostridium; species Candidatus Clostridium eludens. The sequence continues at coordinate 4,015 of NZ_JBJHZX010000084.1, forward strand.
CTGGTATTAGACCTTTATGGAGAGGGGCAATCAAAAATGGGAGTTATCCTTTTCGCAAGCTCTAAAGTATAGCCAAAGGATATCACTTTGGATAGCTTGCCAAACCATTAATACCTATTAAAAATAATTCTTTTTCTTAGTTGCAGTACATAAATTTTAATAAATATTAAAAATAAAAAGAGGAGTAAATTAAAATGGATGTATGCTATGGAGGATGGATAGTTCATGAATATGTTAGTGATAAGGATAAACAGGTTCTTAACATTGCTTTGCAAGGATTCGTAGGTTCTACTTTTGTTCCTATAGCAGTGGCTACTCAAGTTGTAAATGGAATAAATTATTTGTTTATAGCTAAATCTATTACAGCAACATTGCCACCTAAAACTGGATTAGCAAAGATATATGTTGCAGCAACGCCTGCTGGACATAAACCTAGACTAGTTAATATTGAGAAAATTATATAATAAAAAAATATACATCAGAGGTGTACAAGTAAAGTGGCTAATATGGAGGATAACGAGATGTGCGAAATATACTTGTTTATAAAAGGCAACGAATATTTTATAAACGGTTATAAAGTATTTTTTCGAGCAATTTTAATATCTTTTTTTTCGTTTATCCTTTTATGTTCATCCCCTATCACATAAAATCAATAAGGAAATACTGCATAGAAGTTGTAACTGCAACTCCTAGAAGGAAATACCCCTTATACATTTTTACAATTATTCGAATAATCTTTTTACAAATATACAATAATAGTATTGTAAAAAAAATTCAAAATTGGGAGGTACATAACTATGCATATCAATACTAATATTTTAAAACAACAACTAAAATTCATTCCACTATCATCAAATGTTTCATATTTAGGGACTACTGTTAATTATGGAATTGATGCGCATACTGCAGTGAATGCTCTTTCCAATAATCCTCAGACTATTGGAAATTGGAATGTTAGCCCACAGACTCACTATATTAATTCTTCACAAATGGAAAGCGAGTGTAACGCAATAGAATGTAGTAATTCTATTGAAGCTAGTATCGATTTTGATTTTTATAAGGCTCTGTTTGATCCAGTAAGAAGCAAAATACTAGTGTATATTGCTAGTAGTGGAAAGAAGCGCATTAATGAAATTGCTGAAAATTTTACACAAAACAGATCAGTAATTTCAAGGCACTTGGATTTTATGAGTCGTTATGGAATTGTTAGTAAAACCAAAATAAACAGGCATGTATTTTATGAAGTAAATAGTACATTTATACTTGACAAATTTGAAGAAACAACAGAGAACTTAAAAAGACTTATGAAAGTTACAAAGCCTATTTAAAAGAGACAAAAATATAGCATAACGTATGCTTCTTATTTAATAGTCGTACCTATTAAATAAGAAATAATCTTTAACATGCCATACTATTTCAGAAATGAATTTTATGGTATTTTTACGTTGTGCTTCAAAATTATTACCCCTATAGAGAAGAAACTGGATATTAAAATTATGATGTTTAATTAATCGCACACGCAAAAAAATAAAACCAGAGTATTTTTCACTCTAGTCAATAAACAGAACATAGTATTGAATAAGGTACTTCTTTTAGTTTTACAAAAGTATAGTTGTGTAGAATTCAGTAGTTTTATATTTTAAAATAAAAAATGCCTTATACGAGACGTAAAAGATTTATATAAGTTGATTTTCATTCATCAAACATTATGTGTTGTATTTACCATACAAAAACACTATAATAATAGTTGCATATAAAACCATTATTATAGTGTTTTTTCTATCAAGATATCAATAAATGAATTATTTTAATATAATATTATTGATTATTAATGCGTTTCTATTGACACTAGAGTTTATTTTTTCAAAATTAAAGTTGCAAGAGAAACTTTTATAAGGAGGATTACTATGAAGGATTTATCAAAATATGTTTCTGTGGCCCACCGCCGTACACAAATATTTTACACAGAACATCTTGAAAAGTTAGGAATTACTAGTGGGCAGTTTATGTATATAGTCTGTATTTGTGAGAATGTGGGACAGACACAGGATGAATTATCTCAACGATTGATTATAGATAAGAGTACTGTAGCAAAAGTTCTATCTCAGCTTGAAATAAAGGGATTTATCACTAGAATAATAAATTCAAATGATAGGCGTGCATTCAATATTTTTCCCACAGATAAGGCTATTAATATCTATCCTAAAATATTAAAAATAAAGGATGAGTGGCATCGTAGGTTGACTGAAAATTTAAGTGACATAGAATGTGACGTCTTTGAAAAATTAATGGAAAAAGTCATGGAGAATAGCATCAAAAACTGCAAACAATTAAGATAAATTCCTTATTAAAGTAATTATAGAATAAGTTAGCACATATAAACTGCGTTATTTTTTATGCTGTATATTTAAGAAAGTATTCAAGAGAACATCAAAAATATATAGAGAGGATATGAAAATCTAATATGACAAAACGATTATTTATATATGTTTTGGGACTTTTTATGATGACAATCGGAATAAGTTTTTCGATAAAATCAAATCTAGGAGTATCTCCTGTCAGTTCAATTCCCTACACGATTACACTAATATCAGGTATCGAAATGGGAAAAGCCACAATTTTATTTCATATTATATTAATACTAATTCAAATTGTAATTTTAAGAAGAGATTTCAAAATCAAAAATCTGTCTCAACTCATCGTGGCGGTGATTTTTGGATATTTTACTACCTTTTCAAATTATCTAATAACATTTTTACCCACACCCGAAGATTACGTAGTACGTTTTTTATTTCTCCTAGTAAGTATAATATTCGTTGCAGTGGGAATTTTTCTTTATTTGCCACCTGATGTCGTTCCACTGGCGGGAGAAGGTGCAATACAAGCAATATCCCAAAAAGCTGGAATTGCATTTCCAAGAGTAAAGGTAGTATTTGATACTTCAATGGTGCTAATTTCAGGAATGTCTTGTTTGCTTGTTATTCGCGGCCTTGGAAGTGTGGGGGCTGGAACAATAATTTCAGCTGTTTTGGTTGGAACTGTTTTAAGCTTCATTATGAAATTGTTTAGGGAAAGGCTTGACAAATTTTTGAATAATGCTCCTACATTAATCTATTGTGAAAAAGAATGTAATAAGGATTCTTCTTATATAGAAGAATTTAAGATATAAGTTATATTTCCAAACAATTTTCATAAAATATGTTAAATTCTGAAACAGTTGAAAAGACCGACTTGAATTTTTAAATATGATGAATTAACTAGTAGGCCTAATACCAGCAGCTGTGTTATGAAGTGCAAAGTATCTTCTATAAATTGGATAAAATAAACGGGCATTAACTTTATCTTATCTTTATAAATTTAATGTTATGATTTTAAGCCATTTTATAAGTAAACTTATCCAGTAAATTTATCAAAGTAAATGAACTACATCATTCTAATAATTTATTTACTAAATCGTTAGAATGGATTTTATCGGAAATGTTGACATCTTAAAGCTATGTTTATCAATCATTTAATAGCTACTTTGCCCCTGGTGGCAGCTTTGCTGTTACTACCTTAAAATAAAAAAATAAGCACCTATGACAGGCACTTACTTTTTTTGTTTTTCAATTACTAAATATTTATTGATGTTAAGTATTGATAATACTATCACTTGTTATGTTAATTTGGCAATGATTTTATTATTTACATTTTGTAGGAATATTATGCAATAAAAGTGCGACTTGTTGCTAATTGAAAAGATTAGCCTAATTAGCTGATTAAATTCAGAAATTAGAATTGTT
>NZ_JBJHZX010000085.1:0-7734 GCF_045310515.1 Candidatus Clostridium eludens
AGCGATTTTACCTTTTTAATATAGAATTTTCAAATAAATCACTTACATAAACTGCTTTCACTTCTATATAACTAACCTTTTTCAGTAACATTTCTTATATTGACTTTAACTTTTCTTTTCCTCACTTAATGCATCATATTAAGAACCTATCCTTAAGTAAATCCCCATATCATACCATAATCAAAATAGATAGAAAAGATATAGGGAATAAAGGAGATTCAAAAACAACATCATACACACAAAGAATTTCTAAGTTCAAAGCTCTCTGCTGGATATTCGAAATTACCCACTTACCTACTCATGGATGAATCACTTTAGAAAAATTAAAGTTATTTAGGGATAGACTTCTAGTCTGTGCAAACATAAAGCTCAAAAAAATAAGTCAAAATACCCCAAACCTTTAATAGTGCGCTGTAGTTTTTTCAAGTTTTATTTAGTAGCACTCCATTAAATAGGAAGCCTAATTCCCCTTAAAATCAAGACTTCAGACCTCTATCCTTTTATTTGCCATACTCCGAAAATCATTGCACTTTTTTTGAAGTATCGGGTGCAACGTAACTTTTAATAACGTACTGCTGTAACTTTATTTTTTAATTTCTCTGTATATCTCCGGACCCTCATTAGGCTTTATAATTATATCATCTAACTTATACTGTATCATTCTTTTAGAATATCCTGTTTGTTGTACTATATTCATTATTAGATATTTGAATACATACCTCATATAAAATATAGCTTTCTCCATAAGTCTTAAGGTATTATTTACTTCCATTGTAAATGACAGGGTTTTAAAATATAAATTATTATAACTGCGTCTTATTCTATATTCAAATACTATTAAAACGCCTTATACTTATCAATAGTACCTATAACAACTTTATATGTGACTATAACCATATATTTATACAATACCGTAAATGCCTCAATTTGTATTATTGTTTAGTCTTCTTGTACAATAGTACTTTATTGTAATTAAGTGAAGATATAATTGCTGAACACAGTAGCACTAACTCAAACAACCTTAAATGTTTTGCACAGGCTTCTGCAGTTTAATATTAAGTAAGTCCAGTACGAATATGAATAATGGCATACCAAGTAAAAGTCCCCATAAACCCATGTATTTTTCTGATAATATTAAGATGGCAAATACCAAAAATTTAGGAATTTTCATACTACTTGACATTAACTTAGGAGACAATATATAATTTTCTATTGAATGAAGTACAGCTACCATTATTAATACTTGAAGTATTTTTGCAAAGCCACCTATTTTAAAAGCAATTAAAGAAAGTGGTATAAGCGAAACCATTGTGCCAACTACAGGAATTAGTACTAAAAAAAATATCATTAGACCTAATCCTAATACTTGTGGGAAACCAAGCATTGCTAACCCAATTGTTGAAAGTGTAGCATTAAAAAATGCTATAATTAGTTGAGTTCTTATAACTTTACCAAATGAATCTGTAAAACTTTTTCCATAAGCTTTAAGATTTTTAAATATACTTAGTTTGCTGCTTTCCTCTGCATTTTTAAATGCATCTACTAAATTTTTTCTTTCCATATTAAAGACTATACTTAATACTAATGCAAGAACTACATTTAAGCTAAATTGTCCTATATCAGAAATTATATTTAGTAATGTATCATTGCCTTGTTCTATTATTTTTTGTATGTTCCATTCTTTAATATATGGTTTAATAAATTCTACAATTTTATTATTGCTATTTTCAGTTAGACTCACACTTGATATCTGTGTAACTAATGTGTTAATTTGATTTACAGCTTTAGGAACATAATTGTATAGTAACAAAATAATGGATATAGCTAAAGCAATATATATTATTGCAGAAGTTAATTTTCTTATTAGTGGGGCTAAATTATACAACAGTTTACCTAAAATTTTATTCATAGTATATATTAAATAGGAAAATAGAAAAGTAAATAGTATTAAATCTATAGAATCACGTAGCAAATACAAAAATATAACAATAAATAATAAGGCTATAACCTTTTGAATAGCTTCAAGTTTAAAGATACTTTTTAGAGTATTAATAAATAAATTCACTTTTTTCTTCCTTCCCATTCTTAAATATTTAGTATATTCTTATTTACTAATCTCTGTTCTATCTTAGTAGTAATCAAGGAATATACTACTGGAACAACTATAAATGTTAGAAAAGTAGCTGTTAAAAGACCAAACATTATAGTTACAGACATTGGACCAAATAATGCACTTTTTGAAAATGCTAGTGGTATAAGTCCTGTAATAGTTGCTGTTGAACTTAATATGATTGGTCTAAATCTTTGGCTTACAGCTTGCAGACAAGCTTCATCTATAGAAAGTCCTTCATCCCTTCCATCATGTATATATTCTATAAGCAATATTGCATTTCTTATAACTACTCCAATAAGACTTATTATCCCCATTACAGCAGTTAAGGACAATGGCATTTTAAATATTAGAAGTCCTATTACTACTCCCATTAATGATAATGGAAGAGAACACATTATTATAAGAGGCTGTATAAAGGATTTAAATTGAATAAATAAGAGTACATAAATTATCAATATAGTAAATGCTCCTGCTATGGCGAGACTGGTAAAGTTTTTCTGTATTTGATACTTTTCTCCATCATAAATGACCTTTACACCATTTAAGTCCATTTTATCTATTTTTTCGCTTAGGGCATTTTCCACATCTACTGAGTTATACCCCGTCTTTATGTCACTATATACTGTTACTGTTTTATCTTTTTTGTAATGTTTTATTTGATCCAGTTCCGGACTAAGAGTAATGTCTGCTACCTGTGATAACAGCACTTTATTATTGGTAACACTTGATTTAATCTGTAAGTTTTCAAGATCCTTTACCGATGAAATATTAGTTTTAACTAAAATATCATATTCACTGCCATTTTTTCTATACACAGAACTACTATAGCCACTTAAGGCAATATTTATCTGCTGCAGTATATCAGATTTTAATAAACCAAGTTGTGATGCTTTAGTATCATCTATATTTACTTCATATTCATAAGTTTTTTTTGCCGCATCATCCCTTACATTTAAAGTTCCAGGTATGTCTTTTAACTGCTGTTGTATTTTATTTGAGGCAGCATAAATTTTATCCAGGTCATCTCCAGTGAGTCTTAGCCTTATAGGTGCTCCTGTTGGTTCAGCTTGCTCCAAAAGTTTTACTGTAGCTGTACCTTCATAAATTTTACTATCTAATAGACCTTGTATGTATTCAGCTAATTCTTGTCTTGTTTTAAATCTTTTAGTTTTATCTATATTTATCCTTACCATAATTTGAGCTGTATCCTTTGATGGTGCTACTGTAGGCAAGGTAATATAAAATTGAGGCATACCGCCGCCTATGGCTGAGGTGTAACCTATAACTTCTTTTTGTGCCTTTAATATATCCTCTACATGTTTCACCAAGTTAGCCGTACTATTTATGTCATCAACTTTTTCAGTGGAAATATCCACGTAAATTATATTTTTGTCTACGTAAGGGAAGAATTGCATTCCAAGGGTTTTCATTATACCCATAGATACTATAAACACTCCTACAGCCGCCATAACAACAGTCTTTTTATGTGCAAGCCCATATGTTAAAAGTTTATGAAACATTTTACGAACTTTGCTTTCCTTATCAACTTTTTTACTTTTCCTGAAGACTAATGAAGACATAGCTGGAGTTACAAATAAAGCTGATATATATGAACAAGTTACACATATCATCACTACTTGAGGTAAGGATCTTAAGAATTCTCCGACAGATCCAGGTATTGTTAATAGTGGTGCAAAAGCTCCTACAATAATTAATGTGGAAGTAAATACAGGCACAAATAATCTTTTTATACCACTAAAAGCAGCTTCATCAGAGGTCTGCCCTCGGTCTATCCCTACCTGTATAACATCCCCTATTACAATAGCATCATCTACTAATATGCCAAGGGCTATAATAAGTGCAGTAGTAGACATCTGCTGTACTTTAATTCCAAGAACATTCATCACAACAAAAGACATTGCTATAGATATAGGAATAACTGCAGATACCACTAGCGAGTTCCTAAGCCCCATTCCTATAAGCACTGTTATGATTACAAGAATAACACCTTCTCTAAGATTCTTCATAAAGAAGGAAACTGAATCACTTACATCTTGAGGTTGAAATGTAACTTCATCTATAGTCAAATCATTGGGCAGCTGCTTTTTTACGTCAGCTAGTTTTTTCTTTACATCATCACCTATGAGTACTATATTTTTATTATTTTGAAAATACCCTGCTAATAATACAGTATTAGCTCCATTGTCAGTAAATTTAAGATCAGAATCATCATCATAATCCATATATACTTTTGCTATATCTTTAACTTTTACAGTTTCTCCGGTGGTACTTGAAACTCCTACAATAGTATTTTCTATATCATGCAGTGAGGTAAAAGTGCCTGGAGTATCAACCTTTATTTTCCCCGTACTTAAGTTTAAAGATCCCGAAGGAATATTTATATTTTGTGCTTTTAATACATTACACACATCTTCAATAGAAATAGAATATTTATTTATTTTACTCCAGTCTACTTCTACCTTTACCTGTTTATCCTGTTTTCCATCTACATCAAATCTAGAAATGCCACTAACATTACTTAATTGTTTTTTTATGTCATCTGCATAATTTCCAAGTTGTTCATAAGAATAGTTTTTACCAGATACACTTACAATCATACCAGCTGTCTCTGTAAGGTTAGTATCTATTTTGCTATCTTGGCATCCAGTTGGAAGATCAGACTTTAAATCATTAATCTTATCTCTTAAATCCCTCCATGCCTTATCTTTGTCCACATTATTGTTTAAATAAACAATAACTATGGAAGCACTATTTTTTGAGTATGATTCCATATAATCATAGCCATCTATCTCTTCAGCCTTATTTTCAATTTTCTTCGTAACCAATTTTTCTATATCACCAGGAGAAGCTCCAGGATATATTGTAGTAATCATAGCTGCAGGAGATGAAACATCCGGACTTTCTTGCTTAGGAATAATATAGTAGCAATAAAAACCACCTATAATAGTTATAGCTACTAAAAACAGTACTATTTTTTTATTTTTTATGGCAGTTCTAATTAATTCCATAATAGATTCTCCTTTACCTTACTGTAACTTTATAGCCAGCCTTTATATTTTTCATACCTTCAACAACAAGTTTGTCACTCGCTTCTAAACCTTCTACTGAGACTTTATCCTCATTTGTATCTCCAAGGGTTACATTTTTTCTAATAGCATGTCCACCTTGCACTACATAAACATAATCTTCTCCATCATTCAAAACACTGCTAATAGGAATCAATATAGAATTTTTTTCGCCTACATTAATATAAACTTTTACGTCTTCACCTATATAAAACTTGCTGTTGTCTATTGGACTTAATAGTTTAATTTCAGTACTATAAGTACCTGATGTTTCATCTGCCATTTGAACTATGTTTATAATTTGACCATCTACTGTAGCGTCACCTATTTTAACCTGAGCCTTTGTACCAACAGCCACCTTTTTTACATCATCTTCAGACAGTCCCACAGTAACAACTTGATTTTCGGTTCTTAGTAAAATTACTGGATTACCTGCAGCCTGCATTTCACCTTCTTTACAAAGTACATCCACTACATAACCATCAGTATCTGCCGTGAGTGAAGCATCTTGAACTAAGTTAACTTTTGAATCGTAATCAGCTTTTGCTGTATTTAATTGAGCTAAAAGAGCTTGTTTATCTTCTTCTCTAGAGCCATTTTGGAGCTGTTCTAGACTTTGCTTTGCACTGTTTAAGGTACTTTCGCCGCTATCTAACTGAAGTTTAATATCATCAAGTTGCTGCTTTGCAACTGCACCACTTTCATATAATTTGACATTTTTATTGTATAAATCCTCATAATAATTATAATTATCTTGAGCATTCTTCACTGCTATCTCAGCTTTGTTTATATCTTCTGCCTGAGCACCATTTACTGCTTTATCATATTGTGCAGAAGCTGAATCCATTTGTGACTTGGCAGCTTCCATTGCAAAATCCAAATCACTTTTATCCAAATCCACCAGATTGTCTCCCTTTTTTACATGTTGACCTTTATATACATATATTTTTGAAATCCTTGCAGAACTTTTAAAGGAAAGCTTTCTCACTTCGCTGCCCCCTGTTATTCCTTCATATTCTAAAGAAACTGGATAGTTTCCATTCTTAACCTCTAAAATCCTTACAGGATAACTTTTAGAATTAGTTTTTTCGGAATTATCTTTGCTACCACATCCACTTAGTATGATTGCACTTATAAATAGGCAACAAAAGGATAAAAGTTTTTTTTTCATTTTATACCTCCTATAGTTTAAATAACATAATAGTTTACTGTGTGGTTATTTGGTGTTTAGTAATTTACTATTTTTTAGTTTATATTGTTAATTCTTGTAATTCCTTTCCTAAAATTTATACTGAAGTATATGAAACACTTGTGTTTTAATCAACATGCGTTTATTATAAAATGTGTATTGTGTAACTTCAATCATTAATCTACTGGTGATTTGTGGATTATTCGACATATAATGAACAAGTGTTGGGTAACTGTTAAAATATTTTTTGGGGGTTTTATCATGGAGGGAAAGAAACTTGATAGGCGTATAAGGAAAACTAAACAGACCTTGCTTCAGGCATTGACAACGCTTATGTCTAAAAAAAAGATTAATAATATTACAGTAAAGGAGCTTACTGACTTAGCAGATGTTAATAGATCAACCTTTTATCACTATTATGAAGATATATTTGATATGGTGGATAAGATAAAAACTGAACTGGTTAATGATTTTAGTGAAACTTATGACAAATTTTCAAAAGAAGCTACTACTTATGATGACTTGCTATCTTTTTTTATATATCTATTTGAGTTCGTACAAATCAATGCTAAAATGTTTAAGATATTTCTTTGTAATGATGGTGGCTATACTTTTATAGAGAAATTTAAGGATGCCATAAAACACTGCAAGATTCCTCTAGACGATACAGCTTCAGCAACAGAAGCTCGTTATTGCATGCCTTTCGCCATATCAGGCTGTATAGGAGTAATCCAACAGTGGTTAAATGATGACATGAATGCTTCTCCTAAAGATATGGCTGAAATTATGGTTAAACTGCTTTAAAGAACATTTCTTAGGGGTAGTATAAGCCAAGCTATCATTAGGGACAAAATATGTTGATTTGTGGTATATACTTTGTCCTTGGTAACATGAATCTGATACTTCTTCATAGTTAATATTATATATTACGTTTTTAGAGTACTTAAACTCCTATTAAATACTTATACTCAAAATCAATGCCATCAAGTGCCTTATTTATGCTATACTTTGCACTTCTAACCTTCTCAACATATAATTCCCTTTCATCTAAGGTATTACAGCTATTCATGACTTCCCCAAGCTCTTTCCTTAGCGGTACTACAATCATCCTATCCCTTATGAAACCGGTATGTTCAAGGCTTAGCAGATAATAATCCTTATAAATATTTTTAAAAAAATGCCTCGTTTTGTACTATCCAGGCCACCTAAAACTATAATTCTCAATAAACTTTTTTATCCAATTATCTTTTCCCTATTGCAATAATATTTAGCCAAGATTTTTACCCACTGCCATATAAATATTTGTCAGCAAAATTCATGGTTTCTATGGCCCAATGAATACTATG
>NZ_JBJHZX010000086.1:0-7655 GCF_045310515.1 Candidatus Clostridium eludens
TTAAAGTGCAACTGCCAGAAGTTCGTATATTATTTAGTCTCCGAAAAAATAATGAATACTGATAAAAGTAAGTGCCTGTCATATAAGGTGCTTACTTTTTTATTGCATTGTTTTATTATTAATGGGTAAAGTCTTTGAAAATAGGCATGATTATTGCATTGATAACATTTAAACTTCTAATACAATTTTTACTATTAGAAAAATAAGTATTTATAATAGCATGGTACTTGCTTCTCTATTTTTTATTTTAGTTGCATACTTTTTAATTTTTTAGCAACGAAATTTAGCGAGTCGATTACAAGGTGCTACATTTCTCTGTTTTTAAACTAATGATTATGGGTTACGGATTGGTATGTCCAAAACATTTCAATCCGTAACCTTGCTCTAATTTCTTTATTGTTTATCTTATTACAGCACACTTTGCAATATACTTTATATATCTATATATAAGTATATTATTTACCTGTGCTTCCAGTTGTTTGGGTTGCCGGAGTATTTGATCCTGAATTGCCTGAATTTCCTGATGAGCCGGCTGCTGGGGTACTTGACCCTGAATTTTTAGTTGGTATGCTTGTCGATGTGCTTGTGGATGAACTGCCAGTTGTCTGAGCTGAGGATGTACTCTTGCTTGCATTTCCGGTAGCCTGGGATGTCTGGTTTGTCTGAGTTGTTTGAGTGTTTGAGTCTCCATTTCCTGTTGATTTATCCGTAGCTCCGGTTGCATTTGTATTTCCTGCCATACCGTTTGATGATGTATTTGAATGTGTAGTACTGGAAGCCCCGTTTGATGATGTATTTGAACCTGTGTCATCGGTTGCACTATTGGTTGATGTTCTTGAATGTGAATGCCTACTTGACCTAGATATCGATGTATTTATGTCTGTGTCTCCGGTTGATTTACCTGATGGTGTGTTTTCATCAGTATTTTGGGATGTTGAATCTGATGATCCTGCAGTATTAGTAGGTTGTTTTTGGTTATTAGTTGCTGTATTAGGTGTTTTCATATCCTTACTTTTGAAATAATAATTTGTTACAACCCCTGCAGTTATAAACAGGAGGACTGATGTAATAAATACTATTACTTTTTTATCACTAGTAGATATGTTATGTTCTCGTGATACTTTGCTATTTTCTCCGTTTAATTTTCTTTCAATATCTGATTTTTTATACATAACTGCTGTAAAATCACCTTGATTGTTATGAACTGCTGTAAAATCATCCAGCTTACCGGAGGTTGCTTCGGGTTTTTTAACTACACTCGAAATTGCTTCATTTATGCTTTTAGGTATATTAAGCAATGAAGATAGGATTCCATTCTGCTCTGCAGAGCTTGCTTTCTTGAAATTTTCGGGTGAACGTACTATAATAGAAGGCTTATCCTTAAGTCCATACTGGTTTTCTACATAAAGTGTAGCTGTAAATTTATCACCTTTACTTAAAAATGGTATTTGGACATCTAAAATGTTATCTCTTATGGAAGAATCAAATTTCAAACCTTTTGTTATTTTCTCATCCGCAACTCTTATACTGCTTCGTGCGCTTTGGACATTTACAGTTAACTCATGGATGGTTTTATTTGATATGTTACCAACAGTAACAACGTATGTCCAAATTTTTTTGTTATTTAGTTTCTTTGGTACACCGTGACCTATATTATAGAGTATTCTTGGTGCTAAATTTTTATAGTAATCGAACAATAAACCAGATATGAACGATACTATTATGGTTATGATTGCGGTTTTAATGGCATTCATCATATTATTTTTCACTCCCTTACTTTTTTAACTATGTAATTAGATTATATATTGGATAAATACATGAATTAAATACCTGACAAAATCATTTTCTATTTTTTAAAATACTGCTTGTACCCGATATGCCAGCTATAACGCTCAATAATATAACTTATACTTATAACGTAGCTATATGTAAATAATACCATGGATGGATTGTCAGGATAGGTAATTATATGTAAGAAGATCAATAAGTTAAGAATATTTTATATAAAAGTTATAATCTTTTAGTAAAACACTGTATTTTTTAAACTAATGTTTTTTGACTTATGTAAAATTACTGCTTGGTACAAATATTAGTATATAAATGGCTATTATATGAGATAATGTGAACAAAACTGCTACGAAGGAAAAATAGGGTTGCATTTTAAAGTCACATAAAAGCCCTTTAAGCTATGGAAGTTGTTTTGGATGTGTTTTCATTAAAATAAAAAAAGCCTTGTACTATAGGGTTATTTTAATGACTTTTTCAATGATTTTTTCTTGGTTTTTTCTATATGAGGGATTACTCTTTCAAGACTATCAAGTGATTCGTATAGACATTCCTCAATAATGTCAGGTGTTATTAATACTGATTTCTTATTCAATTTTTCACCTTCTTTCAATATCCAACGTTTACCATTATATACCCATTATGCACATATAGCAATTAAAATCGTGTTAAAGTTTTTAATTGTATTTAAAATTAAGACTATGTTTTAATATGGTGCTAATAATTATCCGAATTTAGTTTTAGACCTAGCTCCTATCCTTAAATAATTTGAATTTTCTATTAAACTTCAGCCTGTTATTGATGCCATAAAAGTAAGAATCATCACGCATTTCATATTGTCTGGCCATTTTTTATACAAAGGTAACATGCAAAGGTAAAACTATAACATAGTACCTTTAAGTGAGAAAAACTAGAATTGGAAATTGAAATATTAAAGTGTGCTGAATGATGACTTATCTAATTTTACAATGGTTACACACTCTATTAAATGCTCCTTCGTCATTACCATTGCTCCATCTATTGAACATACATTCCTATTTTCAAGTACTACACTAGTTATATCTTCCTAAGGATGTTTCTTTACATAGTGTAAAAAATTATATTGATATCAATTAAGTATGAATGTTATAATGTTATAAAATCTAGTTATAGTTGTTATTTGGTAATATCTATTTGATATTATAATTTTATTTAAAAGAAATTTTTAGGAGGCTTACAGTAATAAATTCTCCATACTTGGATATTCGCTCAGATAATGTGAATTACATATGTCGGAATCTTGGTAGACTATAAGAAAAATTTAGAGTTAAAAAGCAATATTATACTAGTAGCATATGAAAAATTTTATGGGGGGATTTATATGCATAAATACCAAAGGCATATTCTTGAAGTTATTGCTTTATTAATAATTGCAATAGCTCTATACATGACCAGCCTTTATAGTTATTTGCTGTTTCATAGTTTTGCAGAACTATTTAGTATAATAATAGGATTTACTCTCTTTATAGTAGCATGGAATTCAAGGGATTTTTCAAAACAACAATTTGATTATCTAATATTTATAGGTATTGCATACATGTTTGTCTCATTTTTAGACTTACTACATACATTGTCATACAATGGTATGCATATTTTTAAAGGTTATGATTTTTATGCCAATCAATTATGGATAGGAGCACGTTATCTTGAAAGTATTTCTTTATTGATACCATTTATATTCATGAGTTTCAAGAAACATTTAAAACCCTATAGAGCTTTTGCAACTTATACTATAATTACTTCAGGTATTGTAGCCTCAATCTTTTATTTTCAGGTGTTTCCTATATGTTTCATTGCTCACCAAGGACAAACTCGATTTAAAATAATTAGTGAGTATATAATATGCGTAATATTAATAGCTGATGCTACACTATTGAGAAAGAACAAAAATAAATTTGATGGTGAAGTTTACAAGTATTTATTCTGGTCTATTATTTTTACTATAGTTTCTGAATTCGAGTTTACTTTATATTTAAGTAATTATGGCTTTCCAAATTTATTAGGGCATTATTTTAAGATAATATCATTTTATCTTATTTACAAAGCAGTTATAATAACTTGTATTACAAGGCCTTACCAAACCATATTCAGGCAACTAACAGATAAAGAAAATGAATTAACAAAAATAGCTATGATTGATGAAATGACGGAACTATACAATAGAAGAGCTGGTATGGATATTTTGGATAAAATGATGAAAAAGACATCACAAAATGGAGACAATCTAACAATATGTTTTATAGATGTTGATAACCTAAAAAAAATAAATGATACCTATGGACATATTGAAGGGGACAATCTTATTTTAACTGTGGCTAAACTACTATCTTGTAATGTGAGAGAGTCTGATTATGTTTGCAGGGTTGGAGGAGATGAGTTTCTTATTATATTTCCTCATACTACTATAAACCAAGCAAAATTAATCATTAATAGAATAAGAAGTAATATGGAAAATTATAATGCAAGTAGCTCTCATAATTATAAGGTGGATTTTAGTTATGGCTTTGCGGAATATAATAATCTAAAAAAAGTTAATATTGACCTTTTAATAGAAATAGCAGATAACAATATGTATCAGAATAAGATGCAAAAACGAAGAAGTCCAGTATAGTTCAGTTTAAATTATCAACTATGCTTGATAAAATTTGCTAACATTTAGTGTAAACACTTATATTGTTAGTACATGAATTTGAATGCTCAAGTATAGAATAAACTTTAGAAATGCAGGAGGAAAGTATGTATGAGCAAAAATACAGCGCATAAATGTAAGACATTTTTCTATAAAGACCAACAGGGTATAAATCTCTTCACTAAAAAGTGGTGTCATTCTGAAAGTGAAAAAATATATGGCGTGATACAAATAGCCCACGGTATGGGAGAAACTGCTGATTATTATGAAGAATTCAGTGAACAAATGGTTAAAGCAGGTTTTATCGTATATATTAATGAGGGTCGCGGGCATGGGAGGACAGCGGGGGATATAAATGAACCATCCTATGCAGAACATGCAGGATACATGGGAGAAGACGGAATAAATTGGATGGTAGAAGATCTTAAAATATTAACGGATAGAATTAGAATAGAAAATCCTGGGTTGCCTATTTTCCTTTTAGGACACAGTTTAGGCTCAGTTTTGGCACAGATATATGCCTATAAATATGGTAATGAGGTAAATGGAATTATATATTCTGGTACTACCGGTCCAATTCATATAAAAAAAATAACAAGATTAATTGAAATATCAAGTAAAGAGGTTAAAGAAAAGGGGAGAAAGGCTGTGAGTATTGAATCATTAAATGCGTTTTTTGAACATTTTAATGATGAATTTCAACCTTCGAAGACAGATTATGATTGGCTAACAAGTGATTCTAGTATGCTTGAGGATACATTAAGTTCTCCTTATGCTGCCATAGAGTATAAAGTTGGATATTTTGAGGATTTATTTGATGCTTTAAAGGATATACATAGCCCTTCTATTATTGAAGAAATACCTAAAAATTTACCTATATTTTCGATATCAGGTAGTAAAGATCCTTTCGGAGATAATGGGAATGGTGTAAAAGAACTGTTTAAAATATATGAACAATATGGTATTAGGGATGCAACCTACAAAATATACGAAAATGGACGACATGAGATGCTTAGAGAAGTAAATAGAGATGAAGTAATAAAGGATTTGCGTAATTGGTTATACGATCATATATAATTTTAGTTACTGAGCACCAGATATTTTCAAATACTATTTTAAACACTAGGTATAAAAATATCTGGTGTTTTTTGTGCAAATAAATAAGACATTTAGGAGGAATATTGATATTCATGGAGAATTATGTAATTATAAGTATATTTATTTTGCTACGAGAGCGAGTGATGATATGAAAACATTATTAGAGCTAGTAACAAGATTTTGGTATCTAGGGCTTTTAGTTGTTATAGCTGGAATATTGGAAGTTTTTATTCCAAAAATAAAAGGTTATTTTGGTGAAAAATCTGTAGCATTTGTTTTATCAAGTCTTGATGAAACAAAGTATAAGGTAATAAATAATATAATGCTGCGAATTGGTGATAAAACCGCACAGATAGATCATGTTATAGTATCTAATTATGGGATTTTTGTTATTGAAACTAAAAACTATAAAGGCTTGATTATTGGTAATCAATTCGATAATAACTGGAATCAGATAATTTATAAAAGAAAAGAAAATTTGTATAATCCAATAAAGCAAAATTATGGACACATACAGGCATTAAAAAAAATATTGTCCCAATTTGGTGACATTAGGTACATTTCGATAGTAGCATTTACCACAAATGCGGATTTAAAAGTTACATCTAAAACTGATGTAGTTTATACTATAAATTTGATTAACACAATAAAAAAATATGATGATGAGTGTATTACAGATTTTGATAAAGATAAGATATTTTCAAAGTTATTTTCTTTAAATATAGATAACAAAGAAAATAGAAAAGCTCATGTTCAAGCAATCCGCAATAATCTCAATGAAAAGAATAATAAAATAAATAATGATATGTGTCCAAGGTGTGGGGAAAAATTAGTTTTAAGAAATGGAAAGTATGGTCAATTTAAAGGATGCAGTAATTTTCCTAAGTGCAGGTTTACTGTAAAATAATTTAGCTGAAATGATATAAGATATTGGAATTAAGAAGGGTATCTTTTAAAATTTATATACGGATTATAAATAATGACAGGAGTGGAATTCTAACATTTCTTATATAATTGTTATATCATATTCTTTTAAATGAATAATATTAGGCCAGGTATTATGTAGTAAAGTAAATTTTAAAGAGAGTGTGAAATTATTTCTGTAAATTAATTTTCTATGATAAGAATTCGTTAGGGTGAGGTATTGCCTTAAGACTACCTCGCCTTACTTTAATATATTCAATAAAATAAAGTGTGTCAAGAATACCTTCCAGAAAAGGTATCTTTTTGTCATATTGATTTTTGAGTTTAAAGTGGCATCCTACCCTCATACATTATAGAAAATTCTCCATAAACCTTGCCCCAGTTTCTTAAGGGTTGGCTCCACTTCTTGGTTGCCTGCAAGGTTGCAAGGTAAAGGGACTTCATCAGAGCCTTGTCATTTGGAAAAACACTGCGCTGGCTGTTAAGCCTACGGTAAGTACTATTAAGGCTTTCTATGGCATTCGTTGTATAGATAACCTTCCTTACATCAGCTGCAAGTTTCTTTACCATATTTTCCTCCCTTACGGAAAAGTGTACAGTATCAATAAAAACTATTGGGTAAATCTCACCTAACGGCCTTCGTTGCCAATCATCAATATCCTGTAAAATTTTATCCGTAACGTCAGATACGAAACTTTCGCTTACTTCAAAACCATAAATATCCTCAATCTGATCAGAAATCTGGCGTGTGGTAAGTCCCTTAGCATACATTGCTATAATTTTCTCATCGATTCCTGAAATGTCTTTTTGACGCTTTTTAACTATTTCAGGCTCAAAGGTACTATATCTGTCCTGAGGGACATTGATACTAAGCTTTCCATATTTGCTTCTAACATTTTTGCTCTTTCTGCCGTTACGAGCGTTAGAATTATCACTTCTCTCATATGGTTCATATCCTAAATGCTGATCCATTTCAGCTTCCATCATACTTTGGATAGTTCCTCCAAGCAGATCTTTCAGTGCGTCCTGAATGTCTTCCGCCGATTTAATGTCATACTCCTCAAGCAAAGCAGAAATAATGTTCTTTTTTCCTTCACTCATTGTTTCTCTTCTTTTTGCCATAAAAACCTGCTAAGAAAAGTCAAGCGCTTTTTTGACAAGTTTATATTTTTAAAAAATT
>NZ_JBJHZX010000087.1:0-7633 GCF_045310515.1 Candidatus Clostridium eludens
CCTAACAATTTTTTTAGATGATCATTCTCTTTTGTTACTTCTGTTAACTCATTTTCAAGTTCTTTTTCTCCCTCAACCAAAGCTTTTCTACCAGGCTTAACTTTAATCTCATCCTTAGAATTCTTTATCCACGTAAATATAGTTGATTTTGAGATCCCATGCCTTCTTGATACCAGTGAAACATTGCCTACTTCTTTCACTTCTCTTAATACCTCTTCTTTTAATTCTTTCGTATAACTTTTTCCTTTCATAGTTTACCTCTAATCACTTTCTACATTATAATAAATACAGATGTAATTGTCCAAACCCATTTAGGGGCTTAAGAGAGTTAAATCATGAGAAGGTGCTAAAGACGAGTAGTAATAATAATAGATACGATGATAAGTTCAAAGCAGGTGCGGTGAAAATGGTGATAGGAAAAGGCCGAACAATAAGTTCCGTAGCAATGGATTTATGAGTATCGGAGCCTGCACTTAGAAGACTAACTATATGAAGTCAATATAAAAATGAATATTTTGCATAATTATTTTATTAGTTAAAAAAGTGTATGACAAATAGAGCAACAAGGTTGCTCTCAAAAAAATATAAAATTACTAAGGTTATATTTGAGGAATAAATTTAGTATTAGTCCGCAATAAGTAGTAGATTACGCGCAGAAGTTTCTTGCCTACATGACTTATTGCAACACAATAGTGTTTACCCTCAGAACGTTTCTTACTGAGATAAGCAGCAAAAGTTATATCTCTCATGGCAACTAGTCTGGAAGCATTCATAACAGCCCTCCTGAGATACGTAGAACCACGTTTTACCATGGGTGTATGGGAAGCATTATATTTTCCAGATTGGTATGTAGACGGATCCATTCCAGCAAAGGCAAGTAATTTAGCAGGAGTATCGAATCGCACAATATGGCCTATTTCAGCTAATATTACTGCTGCTAGGGTGTAGGAGATACCAGGTATCGTAATGATTGGAGAATCTATTTCAAGAACCACAGCTTTAATCTGTTCATCTAATATATCAATTTCATTCTGGAGAGATTGGATAAGACGTATAGTCTGCTGAAGTTCAAATGCCAACGATCTTATACTTGAACCAATAGAATTAGCAGCAAGTTCTTTAATAGCAATTGCCTTTTCCTTACCATATTTACCTTTTGAAGATTTCTGCAGGATATTAGTTAGCTTTGTTAAATGACACCTGCTGATTTCAATTGGGGTTGGGCATTCAAGAAGCATCATGTAAGAAGAATTCTGATGGATAAACCAAACTAAACCAGGAAGTTCAGGAAAGATAATGTCTATTAATCTGGTAATAGATAGTTTTAGTTTGGAACGATAGCCAATCATACGATAGCGATGTCTGGTTAGTGACTTTAGCTCCTGAATCTGATAAGATACAGGTGAATAGGATTTTGTATCATCAGAAAAGAGCATAGTCGCTATAACCTTGGAGTCGGTTTTATCTGTTTTAGTTTTCCTAAGGGTTCCAGCCTTACGAAAAAGGTTAGTAGATAAAGGGTTAAAGATAGTAACTTTAAAACCTTTAGAATACAGATAATTAGTGATGTTAGTGCTATAATGACCTGTTGATTCGAGTCCTATTTTTACGTTAGAGCTATCCATATCAGGCAGGAGTGAAATAATTGAAGAATAGAGGAAATTGAACCCTTCAAGAGAATTGGATATACGTAAGGAATCAGAGAGAATGACACCATCAGAATCAATGATACAACAGTCATGTTTGTTTTTGGCAACATCAATACCAACAAAAATCATAATAACAACTCCTAATAAAAATAGTACGCTATGTTCCACGAACTCTATGTTAAATGTATCCTTGCTATATATAAAATGTCATGCGTTATCTAACTAATTAACAAATAAACATAGAGCTGTGGTTAGAGCCTTCTACGGAAATAGTCTAGTTGTAATGAACAGCTTGCTATAGGTGATGAAACTAATCCACAGCGTCTAAAAGGATTATACAAAAAATATTTAAAAAGGAAAATGTATAATGTAAAATCCTATGTTTTCATTATACAAGGTGAAGAAATGCTTGAGCCGTATGAGAGGGAAACTCTCATGTACGGTTCTTAGACGAGGGAGAGGGAGTAATCCCTTTTCTTTAGTCGATTATGCTAGTAACGACTACCAAAAGCTACTTAAAAAGTATGGCTTTGTATGCAGCATGAGTAGAAAAGGTAATTGCTATGATAGCGCTCCGATGGAATCCTTTTGGGGTAAACTCAAGATGAAATGGCTAAATGATTATAATTTTAAGACCAGAGAAGAGGCTAAAAAAGCTGTTTTTGAATACATAGAGTTATTTTATAACCGTCATAGGACTCATTCAGCAAATGGATATATTCCTCCATTTATGATGGGGGAGGCTTCATAGTAATACTAAGAAAAAATGAGATAATTATGGATTCTTGCTGTCTATTTTATTGAGGCAAGGTCAATCCTTTTATTTTATTTTTTCGCTTGCACTTATATAATAAAACAAAAGGATGGGATTTTTTATACCTAAAATTTTTTTGTTTACTTTATCGAACTCAGTTTAAAATAACTCATATATCTAAAAATTGTTTTCATTCAACTCATAGAACATTCATAGGTAAATTTTTATCACAAAACACAGGTGAACCTATTTATGTGATTATAGATGACACTATTAGCATGAAAACTAAGCCTTAGGCACGGGCTAAGAGTCCAATAAAAAAATGTTCATTTCATAAATCGCATTTAGAAAGTAAGACAGTTTATGGTCGTCAAGTTCTAGGAATCTTACTACAATGCGATGATGTTGTAATTTCATATCAACTAACGCTTTATGATAAAGTAAACGAAAACAATAAAAAAGTTACAAAAATCGAAATCACCATAAATGCAATTTCAACCTTACCCAGCCCACCAAATCAGGAATTTGTCCTAGGAGATAGCTGGTACAGTAATGAAAAAATTATAAAAGCAGCAAATAAAAATGGGTTTCAGTATATAAGAGCATTAAAAACAAATAAGTAGTTTTGCCAAAATGATAAACAAAGAAGACTTTCACTTAGTGACAGTGGATAAAAATTCTTACTATGTTTATAGATATCAAGGCAGAATAATAGGAAAAATTCAACCATAAACTATAATTAAATTTTCCAACTCACGTTAAATAATTATTTACAGCTCTAACCATTTAAATAAATCAGCCCGCTTTCTTAGAAAATTAGATCGCGATAGCAAAAGAAGGCTTTTCTGCTCCATACTAAAATCTTTACGTAAGATGCCATACATCATACGATGCATCCACGCTATAGGTATAAACATTGGATGTTCTTTTGCATAGTTATATCTTTTTGAAAGCCTATGTGATCTTGGAAAAAGAAAACCTACCATATATTTGAATTTGCCCTTGAGGCTATCAGATTGTCTATTACTTTCATAATAGGATAACAGATTATAGTCTACTAAACCTAGACTTGACCTGCCATAAATTCCTCCATGAACCCCTCCAGCAAAAATATTATCTATAATCATATCTATATATTCACTATGTTCGCTAATCTCTAGATTCTTGTTGTTTAATTTATTCGGTACAATCATATTAAACATTCTTCTACAAATTTCAAATATAGCAACAACAAAGTTTTCAATTTTACACCTCTCAACTTTTTCATAAAAAGTATTCCAGTTTACTTTATGTCCCTCTGCTTCAACTAAAATTACTAAATCACAAAGCTGACGAAATCCAAATCCTGCATACTTAAAGTGCCAAGCCATATGTACACATAAGTGTAAAATTTGATTTTCCACTGAAGGAATTAATAAATTTGCACCACTTATATTACTTATTTCAGTATTTTCCCAGATAACCTTTTCTACATAATTACTGTTTTTGTTAATCTGCATATCAAATAGTAGCCAATGAAGTTCAATAGGAAGAAAATGTTTATGTAAAAAAAATATATGCTTCAAGTCCCTATGATCCTCAAAATATCCGAGATTTAATAAAATTTTTTCTGCCTCATCTAAATCATCTCTATGTATGAGTATATCTATATCTCCCATAAGTCTCAGCTCTTTTACTGGATAGAGTTTTCTGAGAACTAATCCCTTTAATCCCATTACTTGTATTTCAGCTTCATTAAAAGCCCTTAATAAAGAACCTATCTTTTTAATATTTTGTACCTGAATCAATGTAGCTAAAATAGTAGACTTTTTCCATTCAAGCATAATGTCATTTTGTGGCCTAGACTTATCATCCATATCCTTTATTATAGGATATAATAATGTATATATATCCTGCTCCTTTGCCATTTCAAAAACTCTAATCCAATTGACATTATCTATTTCATTATTGTTGAACTTTTTTCCACGTATTGCTGCGGATAAAAGATACACTAGAATACGTTGGTTATTGTTCATAATAATCTCCCCCTATAATCTTTAATTTTCTCTATTCCAATTCATTTTGCATCTTTTATAAACCACAAAAGAGCTATAATAAATATCTTATATCTGACTTACGCTATCATTCACAAGGGTAATACTACCCTTCTTTATTTCTCTTTGCTAAGATATATCTATACCTCACGGTTTGGTATTATCCATTATTTATTTTTATTAAACTAGTAAAACTTTATTTTTAAAAAATTCCAGTACATAACTTTTACTTTCTTATTGTGAAATTTTAATATTTGACCTCATTTTTGTTAATACGATACAATTTGATTTTTATAACATATGAATAATATCAAAGTAATATATACTACTTTGATATTATCCCTTATAAATTTATAAAACTATTTATCAAACCATCACATTAAGCCCAGTTTGTGTTTGCCATTCCATATGCTTTTAACCATTTTCCTGTGCTTGTATCATAAACTACCTCTCCCACATAAATGGGCGTAAAATTTCCTTTAACGTTTGCGGCCGTTCTATATCCCTGCTGACCCGTGTAAACAAATAAAGCCAGTACATCTATATAAATCCAAACAACAGTACCATCAATAGCGCTTCCACTGATATGAGATGGTGCTGTACTCCCCGAGGTTCCTGAAACGGAACATTTATAAACTTTGTTATTAGCATATACGGAATTTCCAGCTAAATAAGCTGTTGATGCTATCCAAGCTGTACTGCATCCTGTTCCCGTAGTGGTGCACACAAATCCAGTTGGATTTCCATTGCCGTAAACATCAAAAGTAAATATCGTTCCCTTATGGACTTTAACACTTGGCATTGATAAGCTAGATCTATTATTATATCCTTTATTGCTCAGAATTTTTACATTTTCAGATTTTGTACTTAAATAAATATAGTTTCCATTATTATACTTCATATCATTTATGATATTATCTTTTATTACTATATTACTAGTAGTACAAGTGCCAAGTGGATTGGTTAACTCTATAAAAGCATAATCCCTATTTGTATCTGTAAATATATATGAATTACCCAGAATATAGTATCCTGAAACCCCTGTACATTTTATTCTTATGGTCACATTATCAGCATAAGCATTTGAGTTATCAATAAGTCTATTTTCCTTTATCTCTAGCTCTGAAGGTGTTTTAGAATAGTCAGTACTTCCATCATAGGTATTAACTATAATAGCACTATTAGCAAATCCATCAATTAAATTATCTTTCACCGAGGAATTATTAATGACACCACTTATATAAATTCCTGCACAATGGTCTGATGTTGATAAATCAGTTTTAGCTCCATCTAAAGTGTTGTCAGAAACCTCAACATTTGATAATATTACTCCAGGTTTACTTGTTGATATTCTTATTCCTCCTATTTGTTTTATATAAGATGATGTTTTTAATATAGCTTTTGTCATGGCTAACATATTATTAGAAACTCTTATATTTTTATAAATTCCCGTTGTATATGATTCATTACACCCCTCAATCAGAATAGCAGTTGCTACATTAGGCCCACTTACCTCTTTATAAGCATCGCTTATCGTTTTAGTAACAAGTCCCCAGTCTGCAATTTGATTACCTTGCACTAATACATTTTCTCCTACTGCTCTAATTCCATAAATATATGAATTTTTAATTTTATTATTAGATATAATTGTGTTATAGCAGTTATGAATACTGTCCCAAGTATCATTTCCTCCCAAGCCAATATTGGGATAAAGTATAATGCCAAATATGCATTCATTTATAGCATTTGCATTTATAATACTTTCTCCCGCTCCTGTTATAGTCTGCCCTTCTGCAACAATACCACTTATACAATTTTCAACCACATTTCCTTGAACTATAATATCTATTTGTGTTGGTGTAGTAGAAGCATGTGACCCAATTTGAGTCTGTATACCTATATTTGCATATTCCCATATTACTCCCTGACCATATTTAGAAGTATGAGTTATAAACGGAACTTTAACTCTACTACTTTTAACATAATTATTAACTATCCTCACTTTACCTGGCTCAAAATCGTAATATACGTCATTAGTATAATAGCCTCCAACATCTATGGCATTTCCTCCATATACTCCGCCACTTCCATCAGGATACAAGTTTTTCATACCATCAATAGAATTTCCCTCTATCAAAATATCACTGCAACATTTACTAGATATACCATAAAATACAGGATTAATCATCTTAACATTCATTACCTTAACACAATCGCTATTTGAAATTCTTATTGCCCCATACCCTCCATAACTAGGAATATCAGACCACTCATAAAGTTTTGGTTCGACATCTGATTGGTCAATAGTTACATCTTTTACAGTTATATTTTTTAATCTACTATTTATATTAGTAGCTTGATCAGCATTTGTATTAAATGCAAATATTTCTCTGTTAACATTTATATCTCCACGAGCCTTTATAACAGAACCATTTCCTTCCCCACATACCGTAAAATTACTACAATTAATATAGAAATTATTTGTTATTATATATATCCCATTGGGGAAATATAAAGTTCCTCCACCAAGACTTGTAATATAATCTATAGCACTTTTTATTGCTCCTGTATCGTCCGTTACCCCATCACCTTTTGCTCCATAAAACTTTAAATTTGCGTAATCTATATCATCAGCTTGCAAACTAGACCTTTCAGCCATTGATTCATCTATTTTATCTACATTACTCAATTTAGCACCGCCTTACTAATATACTATACATTAGATGTATTATGGATCATTTCATAAAAAAGTCGATTAGCTACAAAATATATTTTAGCTTGTTGAATAATTAAGTTGCATAATTTATACTCTAGAATTTATATGATGCCATATGTATTGGACTGGGTGTATTAAAAATTGCTGCTTTTACTATATTAAATGGGTTAGTATTAGAATCTTCAAATATTCCAAGAATATTTTCTTGATATTATTCCTTGCTCTTTTTTATTGAATTCATCTATTAAGTACGACAGAAGAGCACGTTTAATATGAGATTCATAGAGCAGATCTGAAACTTGGTTATCATAGACAAGTAGTTAAGCAAAATGATAATGGTAGTATAGTATCTGCTACAGATGCAGCACAGTGTAATTTATATCGTTTATATTTCCCAAGACGAGCGGATTAACCCCCTCGTTTTGGACAGAATCTAATAAATTCTTCATTTCTCTTAAATTTAGACCCTTATTTGAATATT
>NZ_JBJHZX010000088.1:0-7612 GCF_045310515.1 Candidatus Clostridium eludens
TATTCTGATGCCTTTGTCATATTAACAACTCCTCTATATATTATTATCTCTTAATAATCTTATATATCGTTATATTCTTATATTAAGATATAACGATATATATGTCAATAGTTTTTTTATTTTGCATTAAAATATTAAATCCCTCGTATTTATCATTTTTGCTAAAATACAACTTTTTCATTATACTTTAAATATTAATCTATAATGTTCAGTTATAATCCTATTATAAATTGATTTTATCACATCCTATTGCTTTTTAGGACATGTCATAACACACTTGCCACACTGTATACAATCAGGATGACTTAATAAATCATTTTTGTACTCATAAGGAACTATTCCCAATGAACACTTTTTCTCACATAATTTACAGGATACACAGTCGGATGATACTTGTAATACTTTTTTATTTTTTCTAAGCTTTGATATAAAAGATGATATAGTTCCCATAGGACAAAAATGACACCAAGTTCTATGGTTATAAACTAAAGATAAAAATATTCCTATTATAGTAGTTACAACAATTATCCTATAAAAAACCATACCAATACCATAAGGATTCCCCCAATTTCTCTTAACTCCCAGTATAAACATTGATAGCATAAATATTACTAGTAGGATTCTAAAATAATTAGATTTTAAAAGTTTAGGCACTTTTCTTTTGCCACTAAACCTAGAAACCACATTATCATAAAAGTTTCCTCGTGGACACAGATTTCCACACCAAAATCTCCCCCTAAATATAGATACAATTATAGGAGCTACCATACAAACAATTGCTACTATTGCAAATCTCAAATCAATGAAACCTATTAATATAAAAGCTATTAGTAATATAAAAGAATATTTTTCCATGATTTAAAAACATATACAATAAACTCCCCTCAAATTAATTACTTAATATGATTATATCATGATATCGTAATATTACAATATATAAATATACGTTGTAGCACATGCTTATTATTTATATTTACTTGCAGTAAAATTATTTACAATTGTACCTTTAAAGACCAAGAAAAAAATTAAACAAATAACCAGCAAATACTATTTCTAATGCTAGTACTGCAAATTGATTACTACCTCCTGTATATTTTGTTAATGCCCTACCGGAATCCATCCATGTATGAAATCACCTACAGTAATACCAATTGAAGCCCTAAAGCAACTTCATTTACCATTGGTGCGGCCACTAAAAAAGAAACCGCAACTCCAAACTCCTGCTTCAACAAAAACAATAAATAGTGGAACTGCAGAGCATGAACAAATATAGGAAAGTCCGTAAGAACATCTTTTCTACGGGCTTCTAATTTAAATATCTAATGTTTTATTTCAAAGCAGAACAATTTGCCCTATCAATGCCGTGCATATGACCAATATTAGCATTGCAGTTATTTATATTATTCTTTATGTTTTCTTTTAAAGAATCCCCCTGCCCTTTTGTAATTGTTCCATTAGATACTGCTTCATCAATAGCTTTTGATTTTTCTTCAATTAATGCTTTTTTAAATTCATCAATAGTCATGCCTTTATCTTTTGCTAAATCATACATTGTCTTTCCTGAACTTAAGCCATCATTTATTTCTTTATCTGTCATTCCAAGTTTATTCTTTAACACAGAAGAAACATAATCATAACCTCTCTTGGAAGTTATTCTTCCAAGCCCTAATCCCTGACCCGTATAATTAGTTGTTGTTTCTGCATAAACTGTTGCACTTGCTCCAGCTACCAAAGTCACTGCTAGTGCTACCAATAATTTTTTTATTTTCATTCTTATTCCTCCTCAAATTTAATTTATATATATTTGTCTATAATACGATAATAAAGGAACTTAAATATAAAAAAGTGTCCTAATTGTGAAATGACTTTAAATAAGTTTACATTTAAAAAGTACATAATTATTTCACAATTTAAATATATGGCAATGCTATAATCTAAACAACGTAAGAAATGTGGGGTGATAGGGATGACTAAAAATATTTTGATTGCTGATGATAACATTGAAATCATTAAAATTTTAAGGCCTTATATGAGAAAAGAAGGTTTTACTGTAATTTCTGCTCTCAATGGTAAGGAAGCACTTGATAAATTTGAAGAATACAGTCCTCAAATTATTTTATTAGATATTATGATGCCAATACTCGATGGAATGGAGATATGCAAGTTAATACGACTTAAATCTAATACTCCAATAATCATGATAACAGCAAAGAGTGAAGATTCAGATAAAATTTTGGGACTGAACTCCGGGGCTGACGATTATATTGTAAAACCTTTTAGTCCTGGCGAAGTGGTGGCAAGAATAAAAGCTGTACTTAGACGAATTAAGGCACATGAAAATAATGAGCCTTCAATAATAAAATACCCACATCTTGAATTAGATATTGATAACTATTCAGTTAAATTGGATGGTGTAAGTGTAAACCTCACAAAAAAAGAAATTGAGGTTCTATGGGTACTTTCAATTTATCCTAACAAGATAGTTTCAAGAGACACTTTACTTGACGAGATATGGGGAATAGATTATTTTGGAGATCCGAGAACAGTAGATACTCATATAAAGAGGATAAGGGCAAAACTTCAACTGAGTGAGCAGTATAACTGGGATATTAAAACTATTTGGGGCATGGGATATAAATTTGAGGTGAAAGATGTTTAAAAAAAATATTACTTTTAAACTTACCATAGGTTTTTTAGCAGTTATTATTATTTCAACACTTCTAATAGGTATTATTGCATTGAGTATATTTAAAAATAAGATATATGAAGTTAAAAGAAATAATATGAAAAAACATTCCATAGAAATTTCAAAAATCCTTAAACCTTATATGCCTAAGGACATTAAAAGAAAAGAATTTACCGACATTATAAGCTTAATAGATTCAATTGATAATGCGGAAATTTGGATAATTGATTTAAATGGAAATATTATAACTACATCAAACAGTAATAATTCTAACCTTATTTATATCAATAATGCTGACATAAATAAGTTATATGGTTCAATTATAAAAAAAGTACTGACTGGTTCTGATGAATATGGTGAAATGTACAATCCTTATTATGGTGAATATATGATGACTACGGCAATTTCGATAAAGAATGACAATAATAATATAATAGGTGCAGTAATTCTTCATTCACCTTTATCCGATCTTTCAAACTCTATGAATAAGTTTTTTATCTATTTAATTTTTGCTCTTTTAGGTGAAATATTTCTTTCTGGATTCATAGGATATTATTTTTCTAAAAATATTACTAAGCCAATAAAAATAATAAATTCGTCTGCACTTAAACTTGCAAGAGGCCATTATGGAATAAAAACAAATATATATCAGAAAGATGAAATTGGTGAACTATCAAATTCCTTTGATTTATTATCCTTAAAACTTAAATATACAATAGGTAAACTTTTTGAAGAAAAGACCAAGTTAAGTAATGTATTAACAAGTATGAATGAAGGCATTTTAGCAATGGACAAAAACTTTAATATTATAAACATCAATCAATCTGCTTTAAATCTACTATCACCCAAAGATACTAAATCAAGAACAAGCATTAGCTCAACATTGTCAAAATTAAATATACTCGAAGATTTTAATTTTAGCATAATTAACAACGCAAAAAAAAATTTGGCAAGAGAGTATCTAAATAAAATATTAAATTTTTCCATATCTCCTATAAAAAATAATTCAAATAAAGTCATAGGTGGTGTAATTCTTATTCAGGATATAAGTGAAAAAGAAAAACTCGAGCAAATGCGTAAGGATTTTATTTCAAATGTTTCTCATGAGTTCAGAACTCCATTGACAGTTATAAAAGGTAATTTAGAATCAATTATAGATGGTATGACAAAGCCAAAATATATAAGGAATACTTGCATTACACTTTTAAAAGAAACCAATCGCCTTGAAAGAATGGTTAAAGACCTGCTCAATTTAAGTAAATTAGAATCTGGTAAATTGGATATTAATTTCAGTGAGCTAGATGTCAATATGATAATAAATGATACTTTGAGAAATCTTAGTCTGTTAATAAATGCCAAAAGCATAAATTTACAACTATCTTTAGAGGATAACTTACCGCCTTTATTTAGTGATTACGATAAACTAAAGCAGCTGCTTATAATATTTTTAGACAATGGAATTAAGTTCTCACAAAATAAAGGCTGCTTAAATATACAAACATATGCTTATGGCAATAATATTTTTATAGTTATTGAAGACAATGGAATTGGCATACCTGAAGAGCAAATTCAATACTTAGGGGAAAAGTTCTTCAAGGCCGATAAATCAAGAACTTCAAATACTGAAGGTACTGGACTTGGTCTTTCAATAGCAAAAAAATTAGTGAAAGTTTTAAATGGCTCTTTTTCTGTAGAAAGTAACCTTAAAAAAGGAACAAAAATAACTATTTTATTTCCAATAAGAACAGAGAGGTAAAAATTATGATGAGACATGGATACCATATGGGATTAGGTTTTTACGGTTCTTACATTTTAATATTTTTCTTATTAATTATTTTAGTTTTAATGTTTTTAGCATTAAAAAGTAAGCCTCCTTTAAGCCCTTTTACAATAAAATTACTTGATATCCTTAAAACTAAATATGCTTGTGGTATGATTACTGCTGACGAATTTATAGAAAGAAAATCTATTATAGAAGATATTAAATATTTAAATTCCTATACTCCTATACTTCTTGAAAGATATGCTGAATGTTTAATAACTACAAAAGAATTCTTAAATGTTAAAAATGAGATTGAAAGTAATAATTACGATACTTCTATATGTGAAGAACTTGCAAAAGGACATATTTCATATGATAAATTTAAATTAAAAATCTTTTTGGAAAAAACAAATGAAAAATAATAACATTTTAAGAACGACACGCTATGTTTTGCTTTTAGTTCTAATTACAATATATATAATTCCATTCCAAAAGGCTCTGTCTAAAGTATCGGACGGCTATAGAATAATCTCAATAATATTAATCAAGTAACTATAAACAAATGTCAATTTTATATTTGTACGAAATCCAGGTAACTCAACTACCACCTGCTTAAAACAAGTAGTAATTGGGTTTTAGTAAAACAAAAATCAGAAATATCAGCATCCATATTGCCACTAATAAAATAGATTTTAATTTTAGCATTCCTAGTTTTTTATACGAAAATTTATACTAGGAAATACAATTTCCATTATACGTATTGGCTTTATAGGTTAACAAACTATAGAAGAACCAGTGGAATCCACAAAAAAATTTTCACAAGAGACTTTTAACTGAGAAGTCGCAATATGTCCAGTACAGTGGGATACCCCCATTATTTTTATGTTCATTTTTTTCAATTCAGCTATAGTTTTTTTAATTCTATCCATAGAAGCTTCCATTAGATGGGTTCCTCCGATTACTCCAAATATATTTTTGCCTGATTTAATTTCAATAGATTTTATTATATTTAGTACTCCTGGATGAGAGCATCTTAGAAGTATCAAAAGTCCTTTTGGAGTATCTATTCCAATAGATATTTCATCTTTAAAAGTGTCAGTTTCAAAACTCTCTCCTGCTTTTATTTTCATACTAGGATTTAGCTTTTCAAAGTTATAGTAGGATTTAAAATTTGTAAATATATATACACCTTCTACTATCTCTGTCTGATCCAAGGCCATATAGTCTACCTTAAATGAGTTTTGCTCTAAAAATTTTTCATCAAAATTTACTCCTATATAATTAAAGCCTTCCATATTTTTAATGCTTTGGGAATTCTTGAATACTTCAGGGTTGTTTTTGTTAACATGATAATATTTTTTCCCGTTTGAGAAAAAATATTGGCTTAATAATAATTTAGGTCTTATGGTAAAATCTTCAGCAAAGCTTTTTAATCCATTACCATGATCATAGTGTGCATGGCTTATTACAATATAATCTGTTTTATTTAAATCTATATCCAAGTTTTTGGCGTTTTTTATAAAATTCCCACTTTGCCCTGTATCAAATAATATATTGAATTTTGAGGATTTTATAAAAAAAGAAAGACCGTGTTCACATATTAAGTTTTTATTATCCCCCAGGAAATTTTCTATTAAGGTAACTATTTCCACAATATCACTCCTCGTAAATATCACTCCTCGTATAATAAGTTTATAGTCAGTTAAATAACTGCTATAGACTTATTTATTTTTTATATTTTGTATAGATTAAGAAAGCATCTAAATTTTTCTAGTGGGGATTCTCCCAATTCAATATTGCTGATTCTTATACTTTCTGCTCTATACTGTTTTAATCTATTATTTATTAAAGGAATTCCTAATGCTAGAATAATCATAATGGAACTTTAGCGAAGGTTACTGCTGATCACTCCTGCAAAACACATTATGTTATTGCCCGTAAAGCTTGCAGCCTGACCAAAGTATCATATTCTGCTTACACAAATGTTGCATCTCCTTTCGTAGCCACCAGCAAGGTCTTGCGTCCGGATGAATGCTAATTACGCGAGGTTGCAGTCAGTACTTTGGATTAGGATAATTCCTTTCTAATTTCCTCATTACTTTTGAAAGGTGGTGATTTCATGAAGAAATTAGATTACTTATCAACTCTATTTGTTGGTATTGACATTGGTGCCAGACAAAATGTTGTCTCTGCTATTAATTTTGAACAAGAATTCTTGATTAAAATGAAATCTGTTCCTAATACACAATTTGGTGCAGAGCAACTAGAAACTATGCTTGTTAAGGTATTAGAAAACTGCACTTTTAAAACTGTAATAATCGGCCTAGAATCTACGTCCTTTTACGGAGTACATATAGCTAATTTTTTATCTTCAAGTGAAAGTCTTATGCCCTACAAGCCTTATGTTTACTGCTTAAACCCTAAAGAAGTTGCTAACTACAAAGCTTCCTTCAATTCTCTTGATAAAAATGATAGCATCGACTCTTTTGTTATTGCTGATTTTGCAAGAGTTGGCAGAATTCATATTGAACCCTGGCGGGGTTCTCAATACCTTGCTCTGCAAAGACTTACAAGGCACAGACTTCATATTGTAGAATGCCTGACTAGAGAAAAGACTTACATGTTATCCAACGTATTTCTCAAGTTCAGTGAATTTGCTTTGCTACAGGGTGATGAACATCCTTTTTCCAATAAATATGGTGCTACTGCCTCTTCCATATTGACTGAGTTTCTATCTTCTGAAGATATTGCAAATATTCCACTTGAAAATCTCGTTGACTTTGTCAATAAAAAAAGTCGTAAGAGAATTTCTAATCCTCAGATGACAGCTGAAATTCTTAAGCAGGCTGCACGTAATTCATATCGCCTTGATAAATGTCTATATGAGCCTTTAACAATCTCAATTGCCTGCTCTTTTAACTGTATTCAGGCTTTTGAGAAGGAGCTTAAAGCTATTAACAGTGCTATTGAAAAAGCTGTTATGGGAATGAACCCTGTGGAATACCAAATTTTAATGTCAATCCCTGGCTTCGGTCCTGTTTACTCTAGTGGTATTCTTTCAGAATTAGGTAGTGTTCATGCATTCCCTAATCATCACCACCCGTAAAACGGGTGGTTTGCTCAGCCCTATAAGGGCATGTTACTGGCTGTGCTACTCGCACACT
>NZ_JBJHZX010000089.1:0-7082 GCF_045310515.1 Candidatus Clostridium eludens
TTAAGGCTTATATACTCTCTAAGGTTAAAGATTTTGAAACTATAAATGCAGTAGTAACAGAACTGACACATGATGAATTAATGAAAGAACTAGGACTAAAAGAATACTAAAGGTGTGTTATACAGGTGTTATTCCTAGTAAGTAAAGATTTAATACAGAGCGTGTGTAGTATAAATAAAGCTGTAAAGAAAAAAACTGCATTTTAAAGCCGCATAGAAGCCATTTAAATTATGCGAATTGTTTTGGATAATTTTGTTCATTAAAATAAAAAAACGCCTCATATGGTCTGTAAAAGCTTTATATAAGCTAACTATATAAAAACAGTATGATAGCCAATCATACTGTTTTCGTTGTAATGAGAAAAGAAAAATTATAATTATATTTGAGTTATACTAACTATGAAATCAACTTCATAAATATGATACATTGTTTTAAAACATATGTAAAATAAATATTGTCACTAATGAAAGATAATATAATAACTAGACATTATATTTCTTTTGACTAGTTTTATCTATACGCAAATATCATTTAAGGCCAAAATTAACTTTGTAGGGCGATTAGTATTATTTCAAATGGTCTTAAATTCATGCAAAAATCAAAAATAATAAACTTTAAATTCCTTTTAATTACTCCGAATATCTATACGATACCAATATATAGAAAAATGGGATTTATTTATATTAGCACTTAAAATTTTCATTAGTGAATCGGTATATATTTCCTATAATTTCAAAATATTAACCTTTTACTTATCATTTCGATGTATTATTATTAAAGCTATACTGTAACATTAGAAAGCTTGGAGGAATGATAACTAATGAAGTCCACAGGAATTGTAAGAAATGTTGATACACTAGGAAGAATAATAATACCTAAAGAAATAAGAACGGTATTTTCTATTAATTCGGGAGATGCTTTGGAATTTTTTACCGAAAATGGAGATATATACATAAGAAAATATTCTCCTGGGTGTATATTTTGTGGGAGTATGAATGGTATGATCATATTTAAAGACTTATATATCTGCAAGGAATGTAAAGAGGATTTAATATATTTAAAAGTTGAATAAGAAATTTGCCAATATATACATTATATGTTAATAGTTGAAGACTAACGAAATATACGGCTATGGGCTGTATCCGATGTCCCTTTTTTGTCTTAGAAAAAATGAATGTTATTATTTGGCCTAGTGCCAGCAAAGCTGCTATAATTGCAAAGCAAAGGTTAATATTTGGATTATTAATACTAAATGTGTTTTTACGTATGTATTAAATCAATAAGAGACTATAAAGCTTAACCTTTGTAGCCTCAATATTTTACACATAATTTAGTCTATAAAGATTAGTTTGATGGCTATGTTGCCATAACCCATGTCATTAAACAACGACATGTTTATATTAAAAGAGCAGTGTCATTTACCGAGTGCTTTTAAATAGTTTTCTAAAATTTCTTCTAGAATTGCAGACCTAGACATATTCACTTCTTCTCTAAAGCTGTCTAATCTATCCACTAAATCCTTTTTAATATAATTATTAAACTTAATTCGTTCAACTTTTTTTATCATAGGTTTTGGTGCTATCACTGGAATTTTAACTTCATTCATGAATAATTCATTACTATTTTCATTACTGCTTAATGAACTACTCATTATAACTTCATTACCTCTTTCTGATTTTTCTTTTATCTTTTGTTTTGCATTCTCTGCACTTGTTTTAGCTTGTTCTATTGTCATTTTTTCAAACATACTATCTATATCATCTTTTTTGGCTCTAGCCAATTAAATTCACAACCTTTCTAAATGTTTCCATAAATTCTTTTGCCACATCCTTATCATATTCAAATATGCTTTTACCGTACTTACTTGCTTCCGTATATCTCGTCTTATCCTTCACTGCTTCTGTTACTATGTTTACATCAAAAATTTTATATACTAATTCCAGATTTTTAGTACTTTCTTTTGTGGATTTTTTCATGTTAGGTATTACACACTTTATAACACTCGGATCTATGTAAAGCTCTGCTAAATAGTTTGCCACATTTGCACTAGCCCTTATAGCTGCACTTTGTAGTTGGACGGGAAGTACTATTGAATCAGAATTGCATAATGCAGAATCATTAATTTTACTAATTAGACTAGGAGAACAATCGTACAACACATAATCAAATCCCAGTTCTTTTAGTTTATTAATTTTTTCTTCAAACATTTTTTCTGCTCTTATATTTTTACCTAAAATTGTTTCCATTGTTCTTAAATCTCGATTTGAAATTACATATAAATTAGTTCTAACTTCTATTAGACAATTTTCTATAGATACTTTCTTACTTGCATCAAACAATTCATCAAAACCTACATAATCTTTACTTTCCCCATTTAAAAATGTTCCTAAAAAATTTGTAGAGTCTTTCTGAGAATCCAAATCTAAGAGACATACCTTTTTATTTATTTTACTTAACCCAAAAGATATGTTGTATGCTAGTGTACTTTTTCCAATGCCACCTTTTCTATTGTAGAAACTAACTCGTTCCATAATATATTTCCCCAATCTTTTATATTTTTTTCATTAATAATTCATTAGTATATGAAGAATTGCTGATGAATTATTAATGAACCATTCATTAATATATATTCTAAAAAAAAATTAAAACTCCTTCTTATCTTCGGAAATATTTTAATAATTATGTATTTATAAGTTCCTTATTATGAAACATCATAATTTTCATTAAACTTTTAAGAATCATTAATGATCGTTTATGGGATTTGTTGATTTTGTTGGCTGCACTCCAATTAATATTGATACATCAATCAGAAGAAAATGCAGGCTTCTTCATCACTGATTACACTGCCAATAATAAAAAAATAGAAACCAGATTACCTACAATACTAAATTAGGCACTCCGGTTTCTATCCTTTTACGAACTTATTTTTCAAATAATAATCACCTTAAACAATTTTCCTAAATGTAACATCTAAATCTTTCAATTCGATTTGACTAATTAACTTTGTAACTCTATCCTCACTATAGTAAGAGAAATTTCTATAACATATTAATATTTAACTATTTTCATACTTTCTCTAACTTGAATCCTTTAAAACAAGAAAATTCATTATCACTCATAACTTTAATCTAAATAAATAACTAAAATTACTGACTTAGAACTTTTTTAAATAGCTTCAATCTGAGACCTGGACTTAAAAATTAATTTAATCATACATTTGGAGCAATCTACTGTTTTGGTGGACTCACCTCGCTTCTTTTATATTTACTTTCAGTTTGAAAATAGCTATTTTAAAAACTAAAAGTATGTATTAATTAATATTTTTTAATAACTAATTAGGT
Organism: Candidatus Clostridium eludens; assembly: GCF_045310515.1. NCBI lineage: Bacteria > Bacillati > Bacillota > Clostridia > Eubacteriales > Clostridiaceae > Clostridium > Candidatus Clostridium eludens. The sequence goes on from NZ_JBJHZX010000089.1 coordinate 3,342, forward strand.
ACCTAAGATTATAATAATAGTATATGCTGAAATTGTCAATATAATCACTCAATTTTAAATATTTAAAATTGAGTGTTATTTCACCTATAGATACTTATTACTTTTCTTTTTTTAATAAGTTATTATTTATCATCTACGGGTAAATTTAACTTCATATATTTACAAATGACTTATTTATTCTTCTTCAATGGTATTTATTAAATATTTTTATTAAAATGGAACATTGTCAAATGGTCTAAAATAGCCATTTGTAAAATTATGTTATGATTTTTTCTCATTTTGATATGTATAGTGTATAAAAAAGGCTTAGAAATTTTATGTCTTAGCGTGGGTTTTGTCGAAAATGTTGGCTACACCCAAAGTAGAAAAGCAGCTCCCGAGAGAACCACTAATCCGATAACCAATATTAGTGTACCCTTTAGATACTACAATAGTCAAGGAGGGGGTATTACATGTTATTCAGAGCTGAAACAATATGTCAGGTTTCTTTATTAAAAAGTTTATTTTTTAATAAATGAATGTATAGAAAAGATAAACAAAATCCTATTACTATACTAATAATTATCCAAGATGCATTAATTTTTAAGTTATATAACTTAGCTGCTAGTAATACTAAATAAGAAAATATAACATAAGAAGAAACTAAAGATATATATTTTTTTTATATTTTTATTTCTTATGAAAAAACAATTAAAGACACCAAATAATATACATGTAAATATCAATATAATTAAATTCTTATTGATGATATTGCATAATATACTAAATGTGTATATAAGAAAAATTAAAACGGAATTAGCTATAGTTACTACTCTATGTACAGTTATTACTTTTTTCATAATCACCTACTATTTTTTTACGTTTAAGATATAATAGCATCATTTTATGTTTACAGTATCTACCATTCAATTCAATTGCATTTTTCCCTAATAGCGTGTACACCCTGTTAAGGGCGTTTTTAAATTGGTTTACTTATTTTTTAGATTTTTCGATATTTCATCTAGTTTTAAAAGAATATTATTTATATCCTTTCTGTAATTTTTTATAAAACCTATAAGTTTTATAAAAACAATAAAAATAATAACAATGAATAAAACATCAATAATCTGAGTAAAAATGCTCATACAATCCCATTGTATAAAAATGTCACTCCTATGTAAATATGTATAATTATATACGTTTATACAATACTTATCAATAAAATCATTTCTAATAGGTCTAATACCAGCGAAGCTGCTATTAGGGTGTTTTTGCCCATCCCTCCAAAACGGGGGATTAGGCAAAAACACCCAGATTTAAGCAATCTTGCTTTTAGTTTGAAATAATTTATAAATAATGGCATGTTATAGATATTTAAAGTAATTTGCAGCAATTAAGAGTACTAAATTTTAAATTTTTATCAAAATTTGATACATTTAAAAAATCAAAAATCACCTATCAGGGTAAAATTTACGCCAAAATTCAAACTTAATATTTTAAAAACTAGTCAAAATGTTCATAATGTCTATTTATTTATATAAACCTATAAGTATCAGTATCAATAATAATCTATCTATAGTATTATTTAGTTAAGTCGTAGGGGTAAATAACTGATAAGGAACACATGAAATAGTATGGTTTATGAAATATATGTAAGACATGAATGGCGGGATTATATCTATAAAACATTTCTGCTATTTTTAAACAAAAATAGTATGAGTTACGTCAGAATGCACACATATGTTGTATACCCTTTCTTCTTAAATTACGCAGTAATCGGATGTAACAATAGTTATTCATAAAAAAGTAAAAGGTAAGTATTGGGGGGAAATATGAGATTTAGTGATATTAAAGAAAGATATTTATACTATGTAAATTTTGATCCAGTTAAAAAGTGTGAATTTGATGGCAACCATTTAACGGTAGTTTTAAAGAAAAATAATGATAAAAAAACTGCAATTGTAGTGCCTCTAACAAGTAAAGAAAATGGAGTAGGAAAAAACAAGCTATTGATACCTACTATAGAAGATTTGCCTGAAAGATTAAAAGGCGATAAGAGTTTTGCTGTATATGACCAAGTAAGGAGTATGAATTTTAGCAGGTTTCAACCTATATACAAGGAAAAAGGTTATCACTAGAAGAAAAATTAAAATTATATAATGAAAAGTTAAATAAATGTATTAATGAAAAAATTGTAAATATGGCTTATGAAATAAAGAAATCTGGAGAAGATGAAGAAAAAATTAAAAGAATAGAAACAAAAATAAAGGGAATAGTATATAATACTCTGGAATACATTTTTACAGAGAAAGAAAAAGAAGATGGAATTGAAGATATGATATTAACAATTTTAGGTTCAAAAAAATAGGTTGAGATTAATACAAAATAATGATATACTTATAATTAAGAAAAGGGAGTGAAATCCCAACATTGTGAGCTAAAATAGACTGGAGAAAGTTCTCTAGTCTATTTTTTACACAAAAAATATGCAGTTACTATTTTGCATGTCATTATTATACTTACTTAGTCCATAATTATTAAATTTCTACCTATTATTGACGCTCATAAGAAATAAAAATATCCTACAATTCAACTATTCATAGTTACCTTATATTGTCATTCTCCCTTATTTATTTTATCATATAATAATCATACATTATTACTGTATTGTCTAATTTTATATGGAAATTTGTATGCCCTCAAGCCATTTATTTATAAGTTCTAGATAGTAATAATATACTATCCTTTTCATAAATAAAAGGGGCTGTTGCACAACTAACAAATAAAAGTTAGGGTGCAGCAGCCCCGTTTTCTGTTCCATTACTACACAAACCACAATTAGCCATACACCAATATTCTGTATGACGTAATTTGTTTTTATAATCATTTCATTTTACAAGCACATATCTAATTGTCGAGTGTCTTTGAATAATTGAATACTTCTTCTGACCAAGCACGTGACCACTCCCCAAATGGACGCAACAACTCCATGAGCTCTTTTCCCCTCGTAGTTAATTGGTAACCATCATTAGTACGCTCTACAATATCGGCTTCTCTAAGTTCCTTGATACGGGTGTTTAATATTGTAGGAGAGATTGACTCACACCGTTTCTGAAGTTCTCTGAAGGTAGAAGAGTCCTTCTGTAAATTCCAAATGATACCCATTGCCCAATTCTTACCTAAAAGATCAAATAGAGCCATAATTGGAACACCAGATTTGGATCCCCTAACAGGTTTACCTGGACATGGAACTGACATATTAATTCCTCCTTAAGAAATATCTCTTAATATAAATTTTGTGAAACGCTCCTCGCTCGTGATAGAAAAGCGAGGAACTTAAGTATTTTTATCTTATTTGTTAGCTAATCTTTCAATCAATGTCTGACCACCAATACCAATACTATCAGGTTCATATTCCTCAATAAAGACAGTGAAAGCACTTGCTGGGGAATTAGTAACTTCAACAGCTACAGAAGTTAATTTCTCAATTAATTCCTTTTTTTTTTCTGGCTGAGTTTTTTTCATTTTCATCGTAATTACTGGCATAACTGCACCTCTTTCTAATATATATTTAATATGCCTGCTACAAAAAAAGTAGCTTGCTACTGATATTATAGCATGCTACTTTTTTTGTAGCAACATTTTTTGAAATTTTATTAAATGAATGCCTCAAGTGAAGGGTAATGGGCTGACGTATGGACAGTTTAATGTAAATTAATGTATAAAACATTTACAGGATAAAATTATGTAGAAAACCGCCTT
>NZ_JBJHZX010000090.1:0-6815 GCF_045310515.1 Candidatus Clostridium eludens
CGAACAGGAAGGTTAAGCTCCACAGTGCTGATGGTACTGCAGGGGAGGCTCTGTGGGAGAGTAAGTCGTCGCCAGGTGAATTTGGTTCACTAGCTCAGTTGGTAGAGCACATGACTTTTAATCATGGTGTCCGGGGTTCGACTCCCCGGTGAGCCACCAAAAGGAAGCATATATGCTTCCTTTTTTATTTTGTTTAAAAATTACAACAACATATAATTATTCAATGTAAAATGTAAATTGAATTAAGAAATTTTTTACCAGTAGAAGTTTTAAAATGTTTATTTTTAATATATTCAATATGGCATTTTTTAATATTATCTTCATATGCATTTACTAAAAAGTCGCTTTCAATTAATATTTGTAAATCTATATTGTCAATTTTATTGTAGCTGTGGTGGTTACCTATTAAAAAACATATTCTATCTATTGTATTTTTATGTAAATCAATATCTTTAAGTAATTCTTTAGCTACAGGAGGACCTTCAATTTCTTGATAATTTCCTGCTGAACTATTGTACTTTTTTTCGCTTTCTTTAATTCCTATATCGTGAAGTATAGAAGATAATTCAAGTACCAGCATTTCATTTTTATTCAGTCCTTCTAATTCTCCTATACTTTTACTAAAACCATACACTTTTAGTGCATGATTTATTCTTTTGATATCATTTCCAAAATAAGTTATCATTTTTTTTATAACATATCCAGGTATGTTCAATATAGTTTCCTCCTCACGGTTTATTGTGTTTTTTATTATAACTAATTTATAATGGGTGTAAAATAAATTATTAAATTCCAATAATTGAAAAACTTTAATTATAGTTATGGTATAATTATAATATATTAATCAATATAAATTCTATATGATAAGAAATATTGTATAAATTATAAGTTAGATAATATATTTGATTGGAGGTAAATATGAAGGATTTAGACTTTTTTAAAACAATATGTGAAGCTCATGCACCAAGTGGAAGAGAAGATTGGTTGTATTCTATTATAGAAGATAATTTTAAAGAATTTGGAGATATAAATATAAGTAAATTAAATAATATGTATATATGTAAAAAGGGTACAACTCCTAGCAGCTTAATGATAATGTCCCATGCAGATGAAATTTTTTTAATGGTAAAGGAAATTTCTAAAGAAGGTTTTATAAAATTTGAAGCATTTGGGGTGGATGCCAAAAGCCTTGTGTCTCAGGAAGTCATTGTTCATGGAAAAGAAACTGTACCTGGAATTGTGGTATTAAAATCTGATTACAATGCTAAGGAAGAAAATAAGGTTCATATGAAAAATCTATACATAGAAACTGGTCTATCTATAGAAAAATTGGAAAGCTTAGTTAGGCTAGGGGATTATGTTACACTAAATAGAAAGATGATACAGCTTTTGAATGATAATGTAAGCTGCAAATCTATAGATAATAGAGCTAGCATCTTTGCCATGTATGTTTGTGCAGGGGAACTTAAAAATGTAAATCCAGATTTAAATGTTTACTTTGTATGCTCATGTCAGGAAGAGGTAGGACATAGAGGAGCTAAAATGGCCAGTCATGAGATTAAGCCTGATATAGGCATAGCACTTGATGTAACTTTTGATAGTGGTATATTGGGAGATAGTGATAGGGAAAATAGGTTAGGAGGAGGACCTGTTATATGCATAGGACCTAACATACATACTAAAATTAGAAATAGGCTGATACAAACGGCAGATAAATACAATATTCCCTATCAGGTTGAAGTTGAACCGGGAAATACAGGAACGGATGCCTGGGATATTCAGACTTCCGCAGGCGGAATAGCTACAGTTCTTATATCTATTCCTATAAAATACATGCATACTTCTGTGGAAGTAGTTAATTTAGAAGATATAAGAAATACAGGAAAGCTTCTAGCAAGATTTATCCAGGAACTAAAAGAAAGCGAATTGGAGGGGTTATTTTGCTTTTAGAGAAACTTTGTAATTCTATAGGACCTTCAGGTTATGAAGAGCAAATTAGAGATGTAATAAGAGATGAGCTAAGTACTTTTACTGAAAATATAGCTGTAGATAGAATGGGAAATATTATAGTTCATAAAAATAATAAAAATGATTCTTCACCTAAAATAATGATAATTTCTCATATGGATGAATCAGGTATTATAATAACAGCCTATAATAAAGATGGTACATTGAAATTTTCATCTCTGGGAAATATAGATAAGAATACACTTCCTTGTAAAGCTGTTTTAATTGGAAGTAAAAAAATACCTGGTGTGATTGGAATAAAGCCAATACATATTCAAAGCAGTAAAGAAAGAAGTGGAGAAGTATCTTATGAAAATATGTGTATAGATATAGGTGCTTTTTCTGAGGAGGAATGTAGAAAGATTATTTCATTAGGAGATTTTGCAATATTTAATAATGACTTTTCTAGTTTTGGGGACAATCTTTTAAAAGGAAAAGCTCTAAATGATAGAATAGGATGTTCTATACTTATAGAGGTATTAAAAGAAGAATTAAAGTGCAATTTATATGGTGTATTTAATGTTCAGGGAAATATAGATCAGAGAGGAATTTATGGGGCAGCTTATAATATTAATCCAGATTTAGTTATAATTTTAGATACTATAAATAGTATAGATTATGCAGAAGTTCCTGACTGTTTAACCACAGATAAATTAAGGGGTGGTCCTGTTATACCTTTTAAAGGAGGACAATGCATATTCAGCAGAGAAATTGTAGAATCCATTAGAAATAAAGCTGACGGCATGGGTATACCATATCAGAAAATTGGCAATACCCAAGGTGAAGGAGAAGTTAAAGCAGTTTATCTCGCCGCAAATAATTGTAAAACAGCATCGATATTAATACCTTGTAGATACATGAATTTTAATATTTCTGTGTGCAGCTTAGCTGATTATGATAACACCTTAGCTCTGTTAAAGAGTTATTTAGAGGAATATAATATAAATATTTAAAGTGTATAAGGAGTGAGAATTTATGGATAAGCTTCTATTAAAATTAATTAATTCTTTTGGAATTAGCGGAAAAGAAGATGAAGTTAGACAAGTAATAAAAGAACGCCTAAAAGAAAGTGCCCATGATATATATGAAGATAATATAGGTAATATATCATTAAAATTGGGTTCTGGCAAAGATAAGATTATGATATGTTCTAATATGGATTCAGTGGGATTTATAGTTAATCATATAGATGAAAATGGAATGATAAGGGTAGATAACATAGGAAATTTTAATAATAATGATATATCACATAGTTTTATAAGATTTAATAATGGAACATTAGGCAAGGTATATAGCTCTACAAAAGGTGTTTTTGTTGACATAGGTACCAATGATAGGAAAGATACATTGAAAAAAGTGAATGAAGGAGATATGGCTTCTCTTGTGGGGCCTTATTTAAAAGTAGGAAATAATAATATTATTAGTCCTCTACTTCATAATAAAGTGGGATGTTACATACTCTTAAAACTTATAGAAGAAATTAGAGTAGTTGATGTGGAATTAAACTTTGTATTTGCATCCCAAGGGGAAATTGGAGGGATAGGTGCAAGAATAGCCGCAAATAATATAGATCCTGATTATTGCATAATAGTGGGTACTGAAAATGTAAATAATGCTGAAGAGACAGCAATAGACATAGGCAAAGGTCCGGTGTTAAAAATTATAGACAGCTCACTGATAATGCATAAAGATATAAAAGATATACTAGAAAATGCAGCTGGAAATGAAGATGTGAAACTTCAATATAGTATAAGTAAAGGCAAGTCTCAGGGAGAACTAGTGCACAAAGAAAGAATTGGTATAAGAACTGGAGAGATTGCAGTACCATGTAGATATAAATATTCCACTTCAGAAATGATATGTATTGATGATATAGAAAATACTATAAAGCTATTGAAGCAGTTAGAAAATTTTAAAAAACTTATATCAAATTAAAAGTTTTTTTCTGGCGATATTCAAGGAAAGGTTAATATGAAAAAAATTAAATGGATTTTAGTTATAGTATGGATGGTAGTAATATTTGTTTTTTCCAATGAACCGGCAGTGGTATCAAACGAAAAAAGTAGACTTGTTATACATATATTTCAGGCTTTAGGTTTAAACTTAAATGGTGTCTTTGGAAGTTTATCTAATTTTGTAGTAAGAAAAGTCTCTCACTTTTTAGAATATCTTATACTGGCTGTAGTATTATTTAACGCTACAAAAGAAAAATTTGAGATGAAAAAAGTATTTATATTTTCAATTGCAGTATTGTTCTTATACTCTTGTTCAGACGAAATTCACCAGATATTTATACCAGGGAGAACAGCTAGAATAAGAGACGTATTCATAGATACTATAGGTGGGATCATAGGCTTTTTAATATGTTATATTATTAATAAAAAAAATTCTTATAAAAGGGAGCTCTAAAGATTATTTAGAGCGTCTTTTAATTTCTTCCAATCATTTTCATACATGTACTGAAAACTTTCATTTCTATTATAGGTTAAAGCAGAGGGATGATACATAGGAAATACATATTTGTTTAAATTTTTATTGAAATAAATAATTCCATGACACTTACCTATAAAGTCAAATTCAGTAAATCTTTTTAAAGGTACATTTCCCAAAGTTATAATTACTTTTGGGTTTACAAGCTTGATTTCTTTATTTAATATATCCTTAAATAATTCAATTTCAGAAGTCTTAGGGGTTCTATTACTTATGCTTTCTTTACCATTTTCTAATTTTTTAATTTTAATAGGTCTGAAAAAACAAGTATTTGTTACTCTTACGGATTCTCTTTTTAACCCTATAAAATTCAAATATTTTTCAAAAGTTTTTCCTGCCATGCCAACAAAAGGTTTCCCCTGTATAACCTCTGTTTTTCCAGGAGCCTCCCCTATGAATAATATGGAGCAAGGAATAGGTCCATTGCCGAAAATATATCCGCCAATAGGCTCATCTTTGTAGTTTTTACATATTTCACTGATTTTTCTTGTGAGTTCTTCTTCAATTTTCATAAAAGATTTCCTTCCTGTTATTTAGGTATGCTTTTCTTATATTTTAACATAGTGTGCTAAATATAAAACTAATAAAATGATTATGGGGTATAAAGATATGTTCTTCTTATAGAGCAATTTATATACTATTTACTAAATTGTATCCATACATTTTGTAAAGGAAAATACTAGTGTTATAATACTACTAAAATTGTTAAAGAGGTGGTCCTATTGAAAGTTCCGTATATAATGACACCAGGTCCAACAGAAGTGAGGGAAAATGTTAGATTTGCTAGAAGTGTAAGGTGTACCAATCCAGATTTAGATATTGAATTCTATGATTTTTATAGGGATACATGTAAAAATATAGGGAAATTTTTAAAAACTAAAAATCAGGTTAGGATATTAGGCGGCGAAGGTATGTTAGGATTAGAAGCGGCTTGCGCATCTCTTACAGAAGAGGAAGACAGGGTGCTTGTAATTGACAATGGTATATTTGGAGAAGGATTTTCTGATTTAGTAAAATTATATGGTGGGAAAGTGGTATTCTTTAAAGGGAATAGAAGAAGAGAAATAGATGTGACAGAGTTGGAAGAATTTTTGAATAAAGATAGCAATTTCAAATATGCAACTATCGTACATTGTGATACCCCTTCGGGAGTATTAAATAATGTGTCAAAGATATGTCCTCTGCTTAAAGAAAAAGGTATATTGACTTTAGTGGATAGTGTCTCTGCAATGGGAGGAGAAAAGTTGGAAGTTGATAATTGGAAGATAGATATAGTTATAGGAGGTTCACAAAAATGTATTTCGGCTCCTCCAGGGCTTACTCTAGTCAGTATGAGTGAGGAAGCTTTGTCAGCTATGAAAAATAGAAAGGAACCTATAAAATCTTTTTATTGCAATTTATTAGTTTGGGAGAAATACTACGAAAATAAGTGGTTCCCATATACACCTCCTATAAGTGATATAATTGGACTTAAAGTAGCTATAGACAATATTTTGGAAGAAGAGGATATCTTAGAAAGACATAGCAGAATAGGTAAGGCTATCAGAAAAACTATTCAAAAAGCAGGATTGAATCTATATGGAGAAAATGGATATTCTAATACTGTTACTGTTATTGAAATTCCGAAAAGTATAGATGAAAATCAGCTTAGAAAATATATGTTGGATAATTTTAATGTTTTGATAGCGGGTTCTTTTGGATATTTAGAGGGAAAGGTTATAAGAATAGGACATATGGGGGAAAATGCAAAAGAAGATATAATAAGTTATACATTATATGCTCTTGAAAAAGCTTTAAAATATTTTGGATTTGAGTGTAAATGTAATATGTCTGATGTTTTTTTGAAAAGTTTGTATACCTAAACGTTTCATGTAATAGGCATGCCATAGCATTTGTTAGTATATGTTTTAGTTATGTTTGGTAAATCAACATAACCTAGTGTATCAATATAAGTATATTATAGAAAATAACAGGTATGTGTAATATATAAGAGATACTTTTATATGGTTGGTGTATTTTATGAGGATACAAATATAAAATGTGATAGAATATCACATGTTGCTGCAAGATATCAGTTGTAACAACATATGTGGTTCATAAAACTTTGTGTTTTAAAAAATTTAAAAAAATATTGACAAAGTTATAAATACATGATAAACTACAAAAGTCGTCAAGATGAGACAGTAAATGATCCTTGAAAATTAAACAGAATAAAGAATATAGGTAAACTTATTTATAAGGATAAACCAGCAATTCTTTTGAGCTGCGAAAGCAGTAAAGAAAGTAATTTCGTAATGAAAGAAATGAGTCAAATAAAC
>NZ_JBJHZX010000091.1:0-6787 GCF_045310515.1 Candidatus Clostridium eludens
AAGCAAGGCAACTTGGAATGCAGAAGCTAGTAAAGATGAATTGGCAACTGACGTAAGTAAAATGCTGGCTTCAAACTACAGCATCAATTATACGGTATTCAAGGGCGGTAGCCATAGATATACTTGGCAGTATGCTTATACGATTGAAGGTGTACGAGACTGGCTATTCAAACAGGTAAAGAAATAATCAATTGTTTACGGATATGAGTTAATTTTTTGATGTTACATTAAAAGAATGATATACCAAAGAATGAATTTGAATTATTTAAACTATAGATAAATGATTGCAAAATAATAAAATGAAATGCAAAAAAATAACTGTTAAAAAATTAGACGTGCTAACGTTTGAAGAACTTCCAGATGATAATATATTGTGCCATGGAGATTTTCATCCAGATAATATACTAATAACAAAAGATAACTCAATAATAATTGGCTGGATGACGGCAACTCAAGGAAATCCATTAGCAGATGTTGCAAGAACATCGGTAATATTTAAATTTGGTATTATTCTAGAAAAATCATATATCGAGAAAAAAATCATCAATTTTATTAAAAAAAAGTTTTATTTAGAGTATATAAATATTTCAGGCGTTGATATAGAGCAAATTAAAGAATGGGAACTCCCTATTGCAGCAGCACGTCTTACCGAATGGATACCAGAAAATGAAAATTCAGATATATTATATTTTATAACTAAAAAAATGGAAAATTTAATATAGTGTTGAAATTTTATTGGATGACGCTAAATAATAAATTCAATAATAGTATTTATTACTTTTCGCATTTTATTTGTTAAACTAGAGTGAAAAATCCTTTAGTTTTATTTTTTACTAGGTAGGCTAATTAGACATTATAAAAATAGTATCTATTTATATAAACATATAAGTATCTGTCTCAATAATAATCTGTCTATGGTATTATTTACTCGTAATGTGGGAGATTACGACTTAATTTTGTATTCAAATCCATATTAGATTAACTACTGTTCAAGTATCATTATCATATTTTGTAGGGTAAAGTTAAGGATAAACTCTAAGATTAGCTTTGAAAATCACATAATTTTCACATTTTTATCACACATTATCTCCGCAATCATTGGTTATAATTTGTTTGAAAAGAAGTTAAGTAAAGCAACTAAAGAACGAAATAATTAAAGAATATTATCATAATGAAAATTTATTTAGAGCCTATCCTAGATGAATCTTTTTTAGAGCTTATTAAGCTGGCAAAGTGCTTCTATTGTTTTAGAAGTGTGGAGATTATTTAGGGATAGGCTCTAATTGCGGGAGGGCATATGATAGATAAGTTAAAAAAATTCAAACTCAAAAATTTGGTTATTTCTCTAACAATATCAGCAATTATATCTACATTAATTGTAGGAATTTTTGGATATTTTAATATGAGAGCTTTAAATAATCAAGTGGGTGATATGTATTCAGACTACCTAATTCCTGTAGCTGATATTGGGAACATAGGAAGCAACTTCTTTCAGATTAAAGCTGAAGATCTTATGTACAATCACATTCATTCTAATAACTTCTTAATCTCAATTAGAACTTATAGAGATAACATTGATAAGTATCTAAGTGAGTTCGAAAAAACTAAAATGGATGGACGGGAAACTAAATATATAAACGATATTAAATCATCATATAGCTTTTTTTCAAATTTGTGGGACGATCAAACACCTAATCCTTCCACAGAAAAATTAAAGCAAATTCAAGATGAAGAAAGCAAAATAGAAACAAATTTAAAGGATTTACAAAATTATACGGAAGAGCTTGCGCTAAAAGATAAGGAAATATGCGCTGCCGCATATGGTGCCAGTGAAAGACTTATGCTAATTATATTTGCATTATCGTTAGTAATATTCACTCTGATTGCATACATAATAATTTTAGTTATAAATAAATCATCAAAGGAAATGATAACAAATTTACGACAGGTTGCGGAAGGGGACTTTACTATAAAATTAAATTGCAATAGTAAAAATGAGTTTGGATTGATGAATTCTTCTCTGGAAAAGACCATACTAAATGTATATGACATGATTAAAAGTGTAAAGGATACTGCTGATAACGTGAACGTACAAGTAAAAAATTTGTCATCTGTGTCAGAAGAAATGGCAGCATCATCAGAAAATGTTACATTATCTGTTCAGGAAGTTTCAAAATCCAATGAATCTCAGTCAGGAGAGTTACTTGATATCAATTCTGAACTGAATGAATTTGCCAATCGAATCCAAAATATAATAAATGCTATAAAAACCATTGATGACAACTCAAGAAGCATCAATACTATGGCTAATGAGAGTGACGTAAAGTTAGAGGCTTTAATTGAATCTGTAAATGGCTTAATTACTTCATTTCAGGAATTTACATCAAAAATAAATACACTAGGTGTTAAACTTGGAAAAATAAATGATATTACAAATTATATTAATAATATTTCAGAGCAAACTAACCTTCTAGCTTTAAATGCAGCAATTGAAGCAGCAAGAGCTGGTGAGCAAGGTAGAGGTTTTTCTGTTGTTGCAGAAGAAATAAGAAAATTAGCAGAGGAAAGCAAAGGGTCAACACAAAATATAAGTAAACTAACTGCAGATATAGAAAATGATACTTCAGAAATAATAACTATGACTAATTCCATGAATAATAGATTGATTGAGCAATCAAACGTGGTTGCAACATCATTAGATTCGTTTAAACAAATTATTTCAGCAGTGGAACTTATAATTCCAGAAATTAATGAAGTAACCTCATCAGTTTCGAATTTAGATGAACAAAAGAATAACATAACAGAGAAAGTGAGTAATACATCTTCACTAGCACAGGAAATAAATGCTGCATCAGAAGAGATGGTAGCTACATCGGAAGAATTATCTAGCTCTACAAGTGAAGTAGCAAAATCTGCTTCTATTCTAAACAGTGTTACAGAAGAAATGATATCGTGTGTAAATAGGTTTAGATTACAAGAGTCTTAGAGCGATTCTATTAGAAATGTTAGGATATCCTTCATTAAGGGCCTCTCCTTAAATAAATTTTCCTATGGTATGATGACTTATTTAAGGAAAGGCTCTTAGTCTATTTAGTTTAACTAAATAGACATTCTGTGGAATTCATTCTAAATTTTTATAATCAATATTATCATTAAAAACAATGGACTCTAATCATAATTATACAAATATCTTAATATACTATTTTCTTTTTTACTCATTATAATCTCCATTATTCTATTTTATAATTTTAATATGTATGTATTTGTTTACCATATATGAAAAATTATTTAAACTTTTAACGTTTTAAGGAAATAAATCTTCATTCTAAATTTCAATGTGAAAAATATGCAATTGGTATAATGCAGGAGAAGAACTCTAATTCAATTATCAGAGGGTATGGATTGTTTGAAGATGGGGTAATACCAGCAGCTCTGTAACCAGGGGCAAAGTAAATTATTAATAGTCATTCTAAGTATTTTCAATGTTACACAACACACTTTTGTAACATTCGCTTTCTTTAGTTAGCAGCGATTTTATCTATTTTATATGAAAAGCTTAATTTGAATGTTACTTAATACTAATAACCTATATTGTTATGTAACATGTTTTCTACTTTGCCCCTAGTTACACGTTTGCTGGTACTGGGCCAAGATATACAAAAAGACTCCTAATAGGAAGTCACTAAAAAGGTCATGAGTGGTAGCGAATTTTCTTGATCTGATTTTAATTTTTGATATTAATAATAGCTCTATATTAATTGGTAGATTTAAACTAAAGCATAAAATAAATAGAACTGCTATATAAGCCGTTGAAAAACAATAGTTTTATGGTATTTTTATTTCTATAAATACAAAAGATAAAAGAAGGATAATTCAGTTTATAATACTCCTGTATTTTTACTTAAGTAGTTAAGAGAAGTAAGCACTGTATCATTTTTTAAATGTCTTAATTTAATTTTAAAATAAAAATGATATAGTTTATATAAAAACTAAGGTATAGGGTGAAATAGATATTTATGATGAAAAATTTTAAAATGGTTATATTATCAATTTCAATTATTATAATTACATTTATAATAACTAAACAATTTTTAATACTACATAAAGGATTCAAAAATATTGAGATTCCTACTAGAGAAAGTAGACAATTTGGAAATATGAGTACTTATAAATGGTTAACTGTAAAGAAATTATCTCACAAATATAATATAAGCCAGCAGAAGATATTTAAATCTCTCCAAATTATTCCTCATAATGGTGATGAAAATATACCAGTTATTGAATTAGCTAAAAAATATAATAAAAGTCCGGAAGAAATGAAAAAGAACCTAAGGAAAGTCATAGAGAATCATAGGAATTTAGAAGGTAAAAAAGATGAGTAATTTTACTAATTTACTAATAATATATTTTAGAAGTTATAACATCTGGTTCTTAAGTATCTTAATTATCTTGGGATGTATAGGAATTCCAGTAGGATCAAGTTTAGTAGTAATAGCATCTGGAGCTTTTGCTTATGCAGGCGAATTTAATATAGTTATTCTTTTACTAGAAATTTGGTTTTTTTCATGTATCGGTGATAATATTGCTTATATTATTTGGATGGTTGTGGGAAATAAATTTTTAAGTAAATCTTCAAGAATAAAAACTTATTTTTCTCCTAAAATAATAAAAGCAGAAAATTACCTGAAAAAACACGGTAAAGGAACAGTTTTTTTTACTAGATTTTTAATATCACCTATGGGACCTTCTGCTAATGCAGCAGCAGGTATTACAAGGTACAAATTGGTGACTTTCAACTTGTTTGTTGCTTTAGGTGAGTTATTATGGTCGTGTATATACTTAGGGTTAGGATATTGGTTTGGCGATTCTTGGGAAACTATAGTTCCTATGGTCATACAAATTGGGGAATTTTTAACTTATGCAATTATTCTAATTATTACTGTATACTTTTTTATTAAAATGATTAGAACAAACACAAGAAAAAGGTAATACCAGCTGCTGTTTGATATTTAAAATACTATTATTCTTATTTTCCTGTAATAATAATATGAAAATATTTTAATAGTAGAGCTATAAGGGAAAAAATAATTTGAATCGGGCACAGCCTTTACCCCTGATAAGGAATGAATGTATATTATAATTGACCTCACCCAAACACACCTTTTATTTTAGCGAAAAGAAAAGTTAAAATTATATTTAAGCTACACTAACTAAGAGTATAAACCTTATAAATATAATGATACATTGTTTCAAAACATATGTAAAATAAATATTGTCACTAATAAAAGGCAACATCATAATTGGACATTAGAATTATTTTGACCAATTTTCTATATGTGCAAATATCATTTTGAGGCAAAATTCGCCATGTAGGATGATTAGCTTTATTTTAAATGTTCTTAAATCCTCAATAAAATCGGGAATGACAAACTTTAAATTTCTCTAAATTACTCCGAATATCTATATAATACTAATATATAGAACAATAGGATTTATTTATATAAGTGTTTGAAATTTTTATTAATAAATTGATATATATTTCTCATAATTCCAAAATATTAACCTTTTACTTATCATTCCAATGTATTATTATTGAAACTATACTGTAACATTAGAAAACTTGGAGGAATGATAACTAATGAAGTCCACAGGAATTGTAAGAAATGTTGATACACTAGGAAGAATAATAATACCTAAAGAAATAAGAAAGGTGCTTTCTATTAATTCGGGGGATGCTTTAGAATTTTTTACTGAAAATGAAGATATATACATAAGAAAATATTCTCCTGGGTGTGTATTTTGTGGGAGTATGAATGGTATGATCATATTTAAAGACTTATATATTTGCAAGGAATGTAAAGAGGATTTAATATCTTTAAAAATTGAATAAAGCATTGATTGATGAGAACTAATAAAAAATTTGGCGTGAGGGATAAGATATATGAGTGATAGGGATAAATGGATTAAAGGCTATACCCCCTATATAAGTTTATCATATAAAAACAGTATGATTATTTTAAACTGGATCCTCTAAAATAGAAAGCAAAAAATATATTTAATACTAATATTTAATACCGTATTTTATAGAGCCTTTTTTATCTCCTTTTTCTCGGTCTATTGGATTTCCACCAATAGATTCTTGTGCCAAAGGAGATTTTATCATGTTTTCATAGATGCTAAGCTATTTACAATCTATATCTTTAACTTTGTTATATATCTCAAGTCCCCTTTTCCCATGTTTTCCAATACTCTAGTATTACATCCTTCTTTAAAATATTGATGTATTTAATTAGATATACCAAACTTTTTTTTCGTAGTGATTTCCACTGTATACCTGTCCGAAATATACGAAATATGGCTTCTAACATTTTTCTTGGATTCATAGGTTGACCAGAAACCTGTTTGTATTTTTTGTTTGCCTCTCTTTGTCTTTTTGCTATTAAATCTTTTACTTTTTCTCAAGATTTATTAGTTATTCCCTAATAATTGTTTTTATATCTTTCCAGCTAAGTAAATTTTATAGATTTTAATTTATCGCATCCTAGGTATAATATTCATCATACGTACTTTATTATTCATAATCAAAATAAACTTGAATATATTTTAGTATTAAATATATATCATTAGTTTGGGAGAGACTTTATTTATGGAGAATAAAAGTAGCTGTCCAATGAATTTGGAAAAAGAACTTAATGCAAAAAGGTTGGCTACGGAAGCAATATACCTAATCAAAAGTAGACAGGCAAAAAAGTTAAATTCTATATGGCTGGAGGTTACCGGATGTTCG